>JAUWHL010000181.1 GCA_030605895.1 Promethearchaeota archaeon
AAAATATTGTTCCTATCGATAATTCTCAAGAACCAATGGAAATTACAAATGAAATTAAAAGCAAAAATACTGACGTTACTGTAATATTACTTCCTACGGGCTCACATGAAGCAGTTAAATTTTATGTTATGAGTGCACTTGAGGCAGGATCGTGTGTTGTAAATGGAATGCCTTCACATGTAGTTAAAGATCCAGAAATAGTAGAAAAAGCTAAGGAATCTAACCTCTCATTAATTGGAGATGATGTAAAATCACAAATTGGAGCAACTATCATCCATAGAGCTTTAACTAATCTCTTTCCAATGCGAGGTGCCATATTGGATAAGACAATTCAACTTGATTGGGGAGGATCCAGTGATTTCTGTAATTTGCTAACACCTATGCCGAATGGTTCATTAAGATATGAAGAAGGAAAACGACAATCTAAAACTGAAGCTGTAATTGCCAATCTCCAAAATAAAAATACAGTTGATTGTCAAATTTCTGCTGTTGATTATATTCCATTTTTAAAAAATCAAAAAGAGGCTTACATGAGATTAGAAGGACGTATTTTTGGGGGTGCTCCAGTTAGAGTTGATATTACAATGTTTGTTGAAAATGGAAATAATTCAGCTGGAATTGTTACTGATTGTATTAGAGTTAGTAAAATTGCTAAAGACAGAAATATTGGAGGTATACTTCATTCAGCTTGTTCTTTTTTTGCTAAACATCCTCCGGAGCAACTAGAAGACCATATTGCTAAAAAAAGACTATTAGAATTTATAGAAAACAAAAGAGAGCGATAATTAGAATAAATTATATTATTAGATTACTATTTTTAGTTTTATTATCAAACCTTAACAGGTGTTTTGTACATTTGTTGTTGTAACATTACAGAATTGTATATGTAATCTGATATTAAACTAACTGCTTCAGGAATACTTCTAAAACTTGGAAAATCATTTACATCTACAATATATGGAATTCCTTCTTTAGTTAATACATAATCAATGCCAAAAACGGATAGCCCTAATTTTCTGCCTAATCTCAATATTCGCCTTTTTAATTGCTTCTCTATTGGTACACGGATATGAATTAATTCCAGTGGAGATAAACGCTCCTTTTGTTGTAGACGGTTATGGGCAGTTATGGAAACCAACCACCTTCCAATAACATATACTTTATAGATAATATCATATTTTCCTAAATATTCTTGAAAAAATAATTCGTTTTCTTTGAATCCTTTCGTTAATTCCTTAAAACTTTCTAAAGATTCAGCAATTCCAATAATTCTATCATTTTTTGGTAAGTCTGGGATATTGTGTTTATCTAATTTGATAATAATTTTTGTTCCATTAGAACATGCTTCTATAGCTTCAATGATGGAATAGAAAGATTGAGGGATAACTAATTTCTTGCATTTTCGTGTTATATTTCTAAAAGTTTCTCTTCTGCTTTCACAAGTTTTAACTGCATTTATATTATTTAGAAGAGGAATAGTAGGAGCTATTTCTTTAATTGCATTGTAAACTTCTTGATTGTATTCCTCAGATAATAATTTAATGATTATAAATGAAATAGGGTATTTTTTGAGTTGTTTTTTAAAATATTTAGCACTAAATGTATTGGAACCTTTTTTTATTAAGTTAATTATCGAGATATTATAGTTTTTACTGCAAAAACTTTTGATTTTATCGAAAACAACGAGATCTCGATTGCAAATAGAGCCTATATATATTCTACTAAGCTTATTTGACACGTAAAAAACCCTAATATTTTGATAAATTATGAGTTAATTATGCTATTTAAATATATTGATTATTTACTGTTTTTCAATACCTCAGTAGTAAAAGATCTATGCAATTTCAAGTAATTTAGAAATCAATTCTTCAATCTTAAACCATATAATCTAAATTTTATTTTTAATTGTATTTAAATTATATATTTTTTTTATTTAATATTATAGAGATAAACCTTTTTTTTAAAAAATAAGCTTACAAGGTAAATTGTGTGAAAAAAATAGGAATATTAATCGATAAATACCATCTCAAATACAAAGTCACTGAATTCTTAAAATATTTAAAATCTAAAGCAGAAGTAAAAATATATATAGAGGAATCTTTTCTATTAGATAGTTCTGAATCTAAATTTGATGAAGATATATTCTTTACTAAAGCGAAGGGTGATTTACTACTTGCTTTTGTAAAACTAATTGAGGAAGAGCCTAACATTCCTGTAATAAACTCTTATAAGGGTATATGGTTAGCAATTAACAGATATTTAAATAGTGTTATCTTGAAGAAAGCTGGACTACCAGTACCAGATTTTTCTTTGAACCCCAAAGGGAGTAATCCCCCGTTTGGAGATTATATTATAAAAAATATAATAGATCAGAAAAATTATAAATTTAAACCAATTGTAAATAAAGTTAATGGACAGCTGAATGTAGCAGATGAAAGAGCTTTAAATGAAGTTGATAAAACTGATCCGAAATATAATTATCTTTATTATCAAAAATTTATAAAAAGCAAATGGGAATATAAAATCTACGGGATTGGGGATGATGTTTATTTTTATAAACAATTGCCTATATTAGTAAATCCTAATAAGACAGAATCGAGAAGAAAGATCGAAGAAATTCCTGAATTAAAAGAATATTGCTATAAAGCAATGGAAGTTATGGATTTAAAATTAACATCATTAGACTTTTTAAAATCTAATGATCAATTCTTCTTAACAGATATTAATTGTACTCCAAATTTCAACTATATTAAGAACGGTCATAAAATAGTAGCAGATTTATTATTAGAACTAGCAAAAAAATAATAATTATAAGGAAAATGAATATTGGAATTTTATCGAAAAGAAATACAATGATGGCTGGGAAGTTAAAAGAATGTTTAGAGAATAAAGGACATACCGTTTCCATTTACACTCTAAAGAACTTAATTATAAATTATACTCTTCTAAAGAATGATTTTTGTATATTAAAATCAAAAGGTCTATTTTTTCTTTATGCTGGTTATTTCTTGGAAGCAAACAATATTCCTGTTATTCCAAAACCCCAAATATCATTTATGCAGAAAAATCGAATACAATCGCATTTCTTAATGAAAAGAATAGGTTTACTAACTCCAGAAATTTATTTAGGTACGGCCGAAACGTTTAGAAATCAATTAGATTTAAATGATTTTCCTTTTATTTTAAAACCAATTATGGGTTCAGGGAGTAAAGGGGTTAGAATTATTAGATCATATGAAGATTTAAAAGTAGAAAATAACGCAATATTATACCTAGAAAATTTTATTAAAGGGATTCATTATAATGTCTACTTTATTGATAATGAAATCTGTACTTTAATTAAGCCTCCATTATCACATGAACATGTTAATATGGAAAAAATAGAAACTCCAGATGATATACGAAATTTAATTAAAAAATGGAAAAATTACTTTACTGGAGATCTTTTATTTGGACATTTAGATATAGTTCGAGAAGAAGCTAGCAATAAGTTATATGTAGTTGATCCGGGTTCATTTCCAGAATTTACAAATTGGAAGTGTAAAATTTCACCTGTTGACAGTATTTGTAAACTTATTTTAGAGAAATATGAGAATTTAAAGAAAAATAAAATAATTAATGGTCTTTGATTAATAGTTTATAGGAAATGAGTGCCCAGAAAGAATTTGAAAAATATATTTTTGAGAAACAAAAAGTACGATTATATAAGATAAAACATTTCATTTTTGATTTTGGGGGTGTTTTGATTGAAAAAACGTTTGTTTTAAAGAATTTACTTGATATGATTGAAGCAGATTTAAACATATCTATTCCCCGTGATGACAACTCATATATTAGAAAAACAAAAAGGAGTTTAAGTTCTGGAAGAATCAGCTCTCGAGATTTTTTAGAAAAAATTTTCAATAAATATTATTATCCTTTTCAAAAAGAAGGAGCTTTACCTCCTAAAAAAGTAAATGTAGAATACTATGTTGAGTTATGGTTTGATCTATATTCTCAAGTAACAAATGTATCCTCAGAAATGGCAGAAATAATAGAACGCTTGCACCAAGCAGATTATATTGTAAGTCTAATGTCGAATACTCATGATATACATGCCAAATCGAATTTTTTAAAAGGTTTTTATGATATTTTTGATAAAGTGTTTTTATCCAATGAAATCGGTTATATTAAACCAGAAATGGCTAAATACAAGTACGTATTGAAAAAGTTGGATACAAAACCAAAAAAATGTATCTTTATTGATGATAAAATTCAAAATTTAGTTCCTGCTAGAGATTTGGGAATTATAGTAATTAGATTTGAATCTTTCGAGAAGTTTAAAAAACAATTAAACGAATTAGGAGTAGGAGATATTAGTAAGGATCTCCGTAATAAAATAAAGAAGAAATATAAAAAATATAAAAAGACTAAAAAGGAATATAAAAAAGCTAAAAAGGAATATAAAAAGGCTAAAAAAGAGTATTTAAAAAAAAAAGGTAAAGCTCCAAAAAAAAAGAAGGAATATCAACGAAAACATTCTCAATATCGAAAGAAAAAGGCAGAATATAAGAAACAGAAGGAGAAAAAAAAGGATGAACTAATCAAAAAAATACGGGTTACTTAGAGATTGTTTTGAATTATAAATATTATTCTTTATTTTCTTCTTTATCTTCTTGTTCTTTATTAAATTCTTCAACTTTTTTCATAACAGATTCAGATGGAGTTGTGGGGATAGGTATTTTTTCAAAAACTTCTATAAATTTAACATCATCTATTTCTTCTGCCATATGAGTTTGAAGATCCATAGCAAGCCCAAATTTAACGTATGTTAGGTTCTGAAAAAGAAACATTTTTGGAATTGTAATCTCAAGAGTTTTATTCTTAGGAACATAACTGACTTGAAAATCAGAAATATTTTCCTGAGGAATTCCCTTATTTATCATAAAATATTCAATTTTTTCATTGAAATCTTCTATTTTATCTATTATTTCTAGATTATAATCGACATTTTGCCCTGCTAAGGGGTGGTTATAATCGACTATAACTCTTCCTTGTAAAACATTCGTTACAGTCCCCCTCTGTGTTTGTCCTTGAGTTTGTTTAACGAATTCCTGACCAATTTCAGGATTTTTTCCTTCATTCATTTTTCTAAATTTAGCAATACCAAGTCTTTCAATCTTTTGGGGATCTCGTTTTCCAAAAGCTTTGGTAGGGGGTATTCTTACCGATTTCTTTTCAAAAAAACTCATTTCTTTGATTGTTTCAGTAAGACCTTCATTTAAAAACCCTGGCTTCCCTACTATAACAAATTCAGGGGTATAAAATCCTTGTTTAGCCTTATTTTCATCATATATTCCTGCTTTTTTTGCATCATCTTCTGAAGAAACTCTAAAAATTCGACCTTTCTGGGTTCGAGCAGTTATTTTGACAAGGATGAAATCTCCTTCTTCTACTTTTTTCCCCTGTAACTTTGCCTTCTTCTCTTCTAATTTTTTAATCTCTTCTTGGATTTTCTTTTCATCTTCATCCTCTTCCTTCTTAGTTAGATCTGTTTCCCCTTCTTTAGTTTCTTTTTGTTGTAGTTCTTTTGCGTTATCTATTAATTTTTCTGCTGTGGCTTTCCCAATTCCTTTTAACTCAGTTAACACTTCTAATGTAGAGTTTGCTAATTTTTCAACAGAATCTATCCCAGCTTCTTTTAAAGTGTCAATCTTTTTACCAAGACCTTTAACATCTTCTAATTTAAGAGACATTTCAACTCAATAATATTATTTATTAAATGTAGAGCTATAAAAAGTTAAATCTTACAATATTTGATTACTTATAGATTTTTCTACTATAAAGAATTCCTAATGAGACTGGCTCAAAAACTATTATCTACTTGAATTAAAGTATAGAATAAGTGAATAGTAATAATTAAATAATTTGGTATGATTTATAATAATCATGAGTGCGATATTTTTTAACGTTAGAAATTATGATGATACTGTAGAATTTTCTACTTTGTTAGAATTATATAATAAAATGTCTAAGCATCTAAATCCAGCAGCTATAGAAATTACTGAAGAATATGCCTCAGCGCTTTTGAGTAGCAATCCTAATTTACAGCAAAATTCTCTGATCTTTGGAAAAGAGCAAAATGATATTCTTGGTTTTGCTAGTATAATACAACTTCCTTTTTACAAGGATGAATGGTTTGTAATATATGGGATCGAACTAGAATATCTTAAATCAGAGCTTCCTGGAGAGTTAATTGATGCCATCTTGAATCTTGGAACAAAACAAAATATTCCAGAACTCTATATTCAAACAACTGGAGAATTATCAGCACGTTTTGATGATAAATTGGAGATATTAGGATTCAAGCCAATTCATTACTACTTTACTATGATTCTAGATGATTTTGATCTATTTATACCTCCAGAAATACCACAAGGAATTGTTATTCGTAATCAAGAGGAAATTGAGGATTATAGTAGTATTACTTCAGTGGTTAACAAAGCTTTTGAAAATTCTTTTCTATGGAGGGAGATAAGACCAAGAAAATGGAAAAAAATGCATAAAGCATTGAAGAAAAATCACGTTATGGAATATGCAATTGCTTATGAAAATACTAAAGTTGTGGGATTTTGTAGTAGTTATTTTAATCCTAATCAGGAGCTCATTGGAACAATTAATACTTTAGGTGTTCTTCCTAGTTATCATCATCGTGGAATTGGAAGTGCTCTGTTTGCTTCTAGAGTTGAATTTCTCCGAGATAAAGGATGTAAAACAATTAATCTGCCGGTTGATGCAAAGAATGAAAGAGCCTTAAAACTCTATGAAAAATTTGGCTTTTATCAGAAAAAGAACTTAACAGAAAAAACATATCGGCTTATATAAATTAAGAAACTGGTTTCCAGAGAATTCCCAATTTATTCGCATAGTCTCTAACTTCCTGCATTTCTTGTGAAGTAGGTCTGCGATTTATTTCAGGATATTCAGAGGCCTTCCACTGTGGGCGATATTGAGCCATCAAGTTCAATACAGCCTTCGGAAGTTCCTTAGCGATATAGTCTAATATTGGTTTAGTGCAACATTCAACGTGGTTTGGCATAACCAAGTGTCTAATACAGATTTCTCCACTTCCTTCATCGTGGATTCTTTTATGATTTCTGGAGACTACATCAAAGTAATTATCAATACCAGAGTATTTTTTTCCACATTGATTATTACCATATTTAAAATCAGGAAGCCAGAAATCCATAAAATCTATAATTAATGATAAAGCTTTATCTGTCAAGAAAAAGTTTGAATTCCATAGCTGACAAATGTTAGAATTTTGAAAATTCAAACTCCCTACTATTGTATGAATGTTAGGAATAGGATCTCCCCCCACGTAATTTATATTTATTGCTCCCTTATCAACTAACTTTTCAGCAATTCCCGCTAATGCGCGAGAATTAACTTTTTGAGCAATATCTTCAATATTTTTTCTCCCTTTCCATGCTTGAGAAATATCATAATTTTGACAAAATACACAACCAAAATTACAGCCTTGGAAGAAAATTGTACCGCTGGGGATCAAAACAGGTTCTTCGCCCATATGGAGGAAAGCGGATGATACAAATGAATCTTTTGAGATTAAACAAAAGCCTTTCTCACCACTAATTCGGTTTGCTTCACATTGTCTTTCACAGAACATACATGCTTCTAAATACTTAATTGCTATTGTTTCAGCGAGTGTTATATAGTTACTATCTTGAACAACTCGTTTTTTCACATCCAATAGATCTTCATTAAGAAGTTCAATAAACTCAATTGACTTTTCTTTCAATAATCCTTCAAGCTTTTCTATGGGATCAGTTGGTTTAAAATTACATTTTACACTCTTAGCAATCAAATATCTAGCTAATTGTGTCCCATCAATAATCCCTCTATATTTTGAAAAACGTCTTATAATTTCCTCTTCATTCCAGACTGAAACAGAATCAGGCCGAAGAATTCTAAAAACCATAATAAATTAGATTGAGTTGTAATAACTAAGTCTCAAAAGATAGCCATTCAATAATATTTGACAGAAATTTTTGATTATCTCCGGCATCTAATCCAAAATCATTTTCTAAAAGCCAATCAGTTGAACCAATTGTGACACATCTGCCATTAAAAAAATTAGATACAACGCATATAGGTACGGGTCCAAGTGCGCTTAATTCTTTATCTACATAGTACCTAAATTCAGCTTTTTCAGAAGTGATAATTAAATCTTCTACTTCCTCTTCTGTGAGTGTAAAAAAAGTACAATTAGGTAATACTACTTCAGAGATCCCTGCTGTTATTGGATGATTAAATAATTCTGTTATTAACACATTTTTCTTTTTAATAAGATAATTAGAGGGAGCTTCTTGAATCATTCCATTCCAAAATCTACGAACACCACTAATTTTATATAAGACTCTAATAGAGCCTTGTTTCATAGGGATATCTTTGTCTCCCCCGTCTCCACTGGTTAAAAATAATCCTCCGCCGCCTCCAACAAATTTTTTAATTGCAAGTAATTCCTTTTGTGTAAATTTATCTCCCTTATCATCTTTAGTATGTTGAATATTTCCGATGAATAAAATATCAAAATCTTCAAGCATATCAAATTCTATTGGTCCTTCCTTTTTATCAATGTAATCGACTTCAAAGTCATCCTCTCCAATTGCGAACTCAGGGAACTCCTCTAACTGTTCCTTATGAGACAAATCCACAATAATTCTGTAGTTCATCTTAACACACTGTTATATTTTTGGTTTTACAATGCTTTTTACTAGTTTTGATTGATAATTCTAAGATCTTTTCAGAGAAAATCCTTCTATCTTAAGAATATATAATTTCTTTTTATAAAATTATGCTATTACTATTATTAAATATTTTCTTTTAAATTTTTTTAAATGAAAATATAGATAGATAAAACTTAAATAAGAGGAGAACTAATTTTTGTGTCAAAAGGAAAAATGAAAAAATTAGATTGATACAAATTCTCGTTCAGCTGGACCGTCTTTCTTAATTGTTACTAAATCAATTCCATTTCCTGAAGCCATATCTCTAATGATTGATGAAGTTACCGCTTTTTTCACAATTTCTTTACCTTCTTCAATAGTCAAATTATCTTTATATCTTGCTTCTAACACACCATATGAGAAATTTTGCCCACTTCCCACAGCACAATATTTCTCAGGTAAAATGGAACCATATGCACTAATATCTAAAACAACAGTCCCTTCTTCTTCTGTAACTCCGCCTAAAATGAGTCCCACTTGAAAGGGAAACATTTTATTTTGATATAGAATATTTGATAGTAATTTAGCAGCTGATTTTACCAATATTGGTTTACCGTCATGTACTAATTGATATATATTTGTTTCGGCTCGCAAAATATCCACTAGATATAAGGCATCAGCAACTCCTCCTGCAATGGTCATCCAGAGATGTTCTTGAATCATATGAAGCTTTTCAGCTGTTTTGCTTGCTACAAAATAAGACATAGTAGCTCTTTTATCTGTTCCTAAAATAACAGCGTCTTTACATGTTAGCCCTACTGTTGTTGTTCCTGTTTTTAAAGTTGGAGCATCGATCTGTGGAATTTTTGACAATTTAATTTCAGAATTTGTGGTGAATGCAGAGTTGTTTGGTTTTAATAAATCTTCTTTTCTCATAATTTCAATAAAGAACTCTTGTTTTTATAATTTTTTTTAATTTTTTATTAATTT
>JAUWHL010000318.1 GCA_030605895.1 Promethearchaeota archaeon
AGTCATAATAATATAAAAAATTATTTTTTCAAAAAAAAAGAGCAAGAGTGAAGTTTAATTAGTAAATAGTTTCCCCTGTTATTCGATTTACCTTTAAATGCCTAAATTTTGCTTTTTCTCTAATTGTTTCTTTACTACTTGAAATTGTATTAACGATTTCTTCTGGAAATAAATATTTTGCTAGGTGAATTATCATTTCTTTCGTTTCTATACAATTGAACAATTTTAAACTTTCAATGGAGTAAAATAATTCACTTACTAAATCATAATTTGTATCTACTGAAAAATCAAGAAGTTCTAAATTTCTGTAAATTCGAGATACAATATTATTTAAAAGATCATAATCTCTTAGCTTTTCAAGTGAATTACTCATGTAATGACAAAAGATAACATAATAAGTAGCCTCTGATGAGACAAATCCATCTCGAAATTGTTTTATTCCTTCTGGGGTTATTCTTAATTCAATTTCTTCTAGGATTGCACTTATTTCTTGTTCTAATTTACTTACTCCTAAATGATGATACAATTTTAGAATTACAACTAATTGAGACGTTTCAAGATTTTTCAAGTAGCTAGATTCTAAAAATCGTGAATCAGTTTTAATAATATTATTTATTTGATCGAAAGTTAGCCTATATTTCATCAATTCAGTGGATTTAATAAAATAATATGCTCCATCTGTAGCTTCGATAAGAGGGCATTCATATCTATCTATAGCCTCATCAAATAAATTCAGCAAAAAGTCAACAATTTTTTTCTTATTAAGATTAATATTTAGATTTTTAGCTAAATAAATTCCACAAAAATAAATATCCGGATTTTTAAGCGAGACTAAAGGAACATCAATTAACCATTCATCAACATTTTCTTCTAAATATAATTTTATGTGAGAAAAATCAAACTGTTTTTGAAGATGGAAGAAGTGAATAATTCTATAAATTAAATATAACAATTGAAGTTTAAAATCAGGGTCTTGCAGATCTTCTAAACTTTCTATTTGTTGTTGATTTCTTTGGAATTTATCAATGATTTTCTCTTGTATTTGAATGTACTTTTTTAGGTTTTCTACCTTTTCAGGAGACTTCCCAATTATATTTTTCAAGTTCCTAAGCTCCATAATAAATTCAATAGTAAGAAAACCTTCAGCTTTCAATTTTAACATTAAAGGAGCAACCTTAACATCTACAAGGTAATCAACAATCTTCTCTAAAAAGATTTCATAGATCAGAGGTGCAAGTTTTCTCTCATATAATTCTATTATTGATGATATTTTTCCATTATCCTTATCTCGTATTTCTAAAAAAGGATCCATAAATTCATTTTCTATTTCAGATTTTTCAAACCCAATTTCTTCAAATAGAGTAACAAGATATTGTGTAAGCTCTTTAAGTTTTTGACCTATATTACTTTCATCTATAAGACTATCTTCAAAATATGTGTTGATTTTCTCACGAAAATAATGATCAATATTATTGTAAAAAAGATCAATTTCCTTAAAGTATAAATCTAAAATGTTAAACAAACCTTGAAGGATCATTGTGTCAGAGAGATAAGACTAAAGGCTCATTTTTTTATTCTTAATTAAAGTATGTTACTAACAAAATTAATACTTTTTCCTTTTAAATTGAAAATATTACTCAAAAAGGATTATTAAATCATCTCTATTTCTCTCAAAATCAAAATTTGACTTTTAATGTCAATTTTAATGTTATAGTCTTTCTATAATAGATTTTCTGAAGATTCGGAAAATATATTTAAAAATCTTCATTACTTCAATCTATCTTAAATTTAAAATATTGATTAACAAAAGAATAACAAAATAAATAAGAGTGAATGTTTAATGACAAGTGTTATGTTTGGTACCTCAGGTATTCGTCGAGTTTTTCAAAATTATAGCGAATCAGATGTCATGTTTACTCCACAAATGGCTTTAGATGTTGGTCTTTCTTTAGGGACATATCTAAAAGGAAAAAGTACCGTGGTTATCGGAAAAGATATAAGAACTTCTGCTTTACCAATAGAATATGCCTTAATTTCTGGACTAGTAAGTACAGGATGCAACGTGAAAACTTTAGGCATAGTTACAACTCCTACATTAGCAATGTCACAAAAATTTTTACAGGCAGATTGTGGTGTTATGATTACAGCATCACATAATACGCCAGAATACATCGGTCTTAA
The DNA here is from genome assembly GCA_030605895.1 of Promethearchaeota archaeon. Taxonomy (GTDB): domain Archaea; phylum Asgardarchaeota; class Lokiarchaeia; order Sigyniarchaeales; family SOKP01; genus Loki-b32. Next base: position 2,182 of record JAUWHL010000318.1, read on the forward strand.
AATTTGGAATCCTTCCGGAATGGGATATGTACCTGAG
>JAUWHL010000091.1 GCA_030605895.1 Promethearchaeota archaeon
ACATAAATAAAATCAATCATAAATTTAAATATAATTTAAACATAAATTGAAAAAAGCACGGTGAAATTAATTGGCATTTAGAATGTGGCGTAAGGCTATTCTTTTATCTTTACGTGAAAAAAAATTATTTATTGTTTTTACATTGATTTATACAACTTTAATATTTTTGACATCATTTTTCATAGACGTGGGACTTGAGGGAGGGTTCGGAGAAAATGCATGGAATTTTGTAATTATCTTTTTTTTAACATCTCTCTTTCTTTCTTTACTTTACGCATGGATATTAGTCTCAAGAAAAAGACGTGTATGGGCAACGTTTAAATGTATAGGGTATACGAATAAAAACATTTTAGTATTAGTTTCAGGTATGATCTTTTTTACAACTTTAGTAGGATTTATTATTGTAATCGAGGTATTATTTCATTATGCTGCTATTATTGCTTATATAAATCAAACAGGCTTAAATTTTACTACCTTAATATTGGTTGATTTAGTTCCTGTAGTTGTTACGAGCTTTATTTTTATCGGTGTCCAAATACTTGCGTTTATTTTAGCTTATAGGAAAGTACTTAAAGTACGGCCAATAATAGCACTAAAAAAAGTAGGAGAATAAGGAGGTAAGAGAAAAATGTCATCCGATAAAGATATAATGATTGAAGCTGTAGATGTTAATAAAGAATATAGAAGAGCAGGTGCTATAATAAGAGCTTTAGCAGATGTGAATTTAAAAATCAAATCCGGAGATTTTGTCATTATTCAGGGTCCAACAGGTTGTGGAAAATCTACACTTCTCAATGTTCTTTCAGGATTAGATCTTCCAGATTCAGGGAGAATCATATTTGATGGAGAAAATATCGCCAGAGCAACAGAAGATAGATTAAGTAGACTCAGAAGACAGAAAATTGGTTTTGTATTTCAAGATTTTAATCTCGTTAATACTTTAACAGCTATAGAAAATGTAGAGTCTGTTTTATGGCCAACAGTTTTACGCCAGAAAGAAATTGAAAATCGAGCAATTTCGGCATTAAGAGACGTTGATTTACTTGATCGTAAAGATCATTTCCCGGTTCAAATGTCGGGGGGAGAAAAACAGAGATGTGCTATTGCTCGAGCAATAATCCATAGACCAAGAGTTATTTTAGCTGATGAGCCTTCAGGTAATTTAGACCCTCAATCTGAGAAAGACATCATGGATTTATTAAAAAAGATAAATCAAGAAATGGAAACCACTATTTTAGTAGTGACGCATAGAGATTTATCTGCCTATGGAGATAAAACGATCCGTATGGATAGAGGTAAAATAGTTAGCATTAAATAAATAAACTTTATTTTTTATCCCTTTTTTTAAACTATTTAAACTTATTAAATCAAAATTTAATTTCTAACCATATATAGTTTTAATATTAGTATTATTAGCATAGTTGGAGATTGACGTTTAAAACAAAAGTATAAATATGCTATAGTTGTTGAATAGTAATATAGAAATTAAAATCATTTAATCACTTATGGTAAGAGGATAAATATGGGATGGGGTCGCGTTATTAAATCAGGATGCGCTGGTATGTGTTGTCTTATTCCGATGGCCTATATTTCATTTAGGTATCTTAACCTCACTGAGGGTGTCACAGGAGGATTGATTGCAAACATCGATGATGCTATAGCTACATTAACTAGTTCTCTTGGTATAGGTGGACTTTTCATCCAATTAATCGCAGGTGCAGCAATTGGGGCTGTACTCATATTCTTATTTCCCATACATTGGTGCTTATTTTATCGTCCCGATGATGTAATGTTAATTGTAGCAGTTACTATTCCTTGGATTCTATGTTGTGCTATAACTAGCGGTCTTTTTGCTCACTCTCCTCGTGGAGGTGTACACACTAGTCTTTCAATAGGAATTGGATATGCGATTATACTTTCGCTAGTTTACATTATATTAGCAGTTGTTATACCATTGGGATTAGGATCGGCAATTTTAGACGGATTATTATTAGGATTAACAGATTTACCGTATCTTGTAGCTGTTCTTACAGCAATTTTAGAAGGGACATTAGTTGGTGCCGTTTTTGGCGCATTTGTGGGAAGTTTGAAATACAAGTCAAAGGGAGGTAAAAAAAAGAAAGTGAAAGTGAAGGCTAAAGATGAAGCTATAGAACCTGGTGAAATTTTCCCTAGAGAAACTATAGAAGATGAAACAAGTACTCCTACATCTGACTTCTGTAAAAATTGTGGAGCTAAATTAACTGTTGAAGACTTATTTTGTACAAATTGTGGAGCAAAAAAATAGATATCGAATATTTTAAAAATTAAAATATTATAAATTCTAATTTTTTTTTTTGAATCTGCTTATAATTTTGATAGAAAATATATTAATTATTATATCATAGTATTTTATATTAATATTAAAAATTCAATGTAAAATAAGATAAATTATGTCTAAAGAGATAAAAGGAATTATCGTTAGCCGCCTAATCGTTTTGGTTTCATTAATTTTTGTTCCTATTGCGATTTTTTTAATATATAACTTAGCTGGTTTTAATTTATGGTATTCAGATGATCCAGTCCTTACTTTAGTGATAATTAAAATTGTATGTCCTTTTATTTTTAGCGTTTCATGGTTATTTTTCTTGATTCTTTTTATTAATCGTTTTGCTAATACTCTTGATGATTTTGATAAGACAATTAGTGTAGTTCCCTCAAGATTAAAATTCTTTTATGGCATAAATGCAATTTATATTTTGTTAATATTTATCTTTCCTGTAATTACACCGGTAATTTCTATTCTAAGCTTTACTTCCATGGCATGGAGATTAACAACTTTTAGAAAAGAAAGATGGGAAGAAGATACAAAAATCTCAAAAATTACATGGATTATGATGGCTCTTGCTTCAATAATTCCCATTTTCTGTGCTGCTAGCGTCTTACCTGGATTTTTTGCTTTAACAGATTTCTTATGGAATGATCTATGGCTTCCAATGCTTGATTATTTATTTATTATCTCATATTCGTTATTCACAGCATTAGCTATTGGTTCTTTCATATTATTAATTTATAATTCTGGTATTAGTGAATATGAACAATTATGGGTCGATTCTTCAAAAAAGGAGATCGTGTGGAATATAAAAATTCTTGAAGTATTCCTTTTTGGATTTTTTTTATTTTTAGATATTAATCAGTATGATGTGATTGATTTATTCTATATGGTTGGATTTGTTCTCATAATTATTACTTCAATTGTGAATTTTTTCCAAGGAAAATCGAAAGTAACAAGTTTCAAAAGTCATTTATTTGGATATCTTATTGCTGCTGTTTTTATTGGGTCAAATGTACTTTTTTCTACATCTGTAATATCTGGATTCTTAAGAGTCTGGAGCCTGTTTCTTTCAGCAATTTTATATATCTTTGTGTTTTTTTATACTTTCTATAAAGCTGAATAAATTTAAACTTAAAATTATATCTACTCAAAAAGAAACGATTTCAATAGCGTTTTACAACCCAATTTTTAAATTAGTAATAGAATTTATTTCATTTTGCTGAAGTTAAAAATCTTTGTAAAATAATAATAGTAGGTAAAAAGAATAAATTAGAATTACATTCTCTATAAATTTAATTTCATTTAACTATAATAATTGTGGAATATTTTTAAGCTTCTATTATATTAGAACAAAAATCATTAAAAAGTCATATTTTGATTATAACATTAATACTTACTAAAATTAAATAAAAAAATTGAGAATAATATGAAAAATTTAAATACAAAATCCTTAATGGTCATTACAATTGTCATTGCTTCAGTATTTACTATGCCTATGGCCGTAATGGGACAAGAAAAGGAGTTTAATGATACATTCAATTTAGATCAAGTGGACGTTGGCATTTTCGATGGTTTTCGGGGAGGCTTTGGAGCAATTTTTAGTAATAACTTAGGATATGCAGGTCAAATCCTAGGCCGTGTTTTTGAAACATTATTAATGCAAGGACTAAATCTTGAAAAACATGAAGTAATGGATAATGTTTATGTTTTAAGTTCAAATACTACTAGAACAATCTCAGGTGTTAAATCATTTGATTCTAGGAATAGGAAAGAATATTATTTTCTTCCGAATGATTATGAAGTTCCAGGTGATAAAGGATTTGCATATTGTGAAGTTACTAAAGCTGGTAGTTATTCTTATGAATTAGAAGTAGGTGCGGCAGTAACTCTTATTATTTGGGATAATGATAAATCATTTGTTAATGCTATAAATAGATTACTCGGATTTTTCAGAAAAATAATAGCACTCCAACGTGGGGGAAGACAAATATCGCAAGATGTTATTAAGGAGGGAATCTCTGTAATGACATGGTTTTTAATTCATATTAATGACATATTTACTGGAGACGAATTATTTGTATTAAATCCTATTACCTGGCAAAAATTAAACATTACTCCAATAGGATATTCCATTACTAAGGAGTGGAAATTTTCAGGTATTGATGATTATAGAATTAGTCCAGATGATAGTGAAGTGCCTGCTGACTTAAAAGCAGATTGGATGGATAATGCCAGAGATAGGAGAGATAATTATATGGAATGGTTATTAACACCTACAGTACCGGGAGATTTAGCTGAAACAATTTGGACTCAATTCTCTTTTGATTTAATTCAATTATGGATTAAAAATTTCGAACTTCATATTGATGTTAATGAAATTATTAACGCTGTGACGGGAGGTGGAGGTACAGTAGAAGAAGCTATTGCTGGTGCTTTTGATGGTTGTGATATTGAATTTTACCTCTTCACTCACCATCTAGCAGGAGCCTTCTTGTATGATGATGCAAATTCTGATGGGAAAATCTCGTCTCATTATGTAAATTTAACTGATAATTTAGGTAACCCAATATTGCATAATAAAACAGGAGAACCTATTCAGATCCCTGACCGTTCGGAACTCAGTCATAGACTTATTTTGGGTACTGTTGGAGAATTTATGTTTAATAAACCTGATCCTAATGTAGGAGAAAATAGTATTTCATGGGGTTTAACCTTAAGTAATGTAAATATATCCGCAGTTCCTATGTTTGTAGATTTAGACTCATATTTAAAAACACCAGAGGATAATCTTGACTATATTTACTTTGGATTCACATTTATACCAATGAAAGATGAAGAAACTGGAGCAGCGAAAGGGATTGTTAAATTAGATCAAAATTTTGCCCCTTGGAATGGAGGTACTGGTCCTAATTCTGATATAACGGGATTAGATTTAGCTATTATTTACGTATCAACTGTATTGCATTTCCACTTAAATGTAGCTGTAAATGAAGTACCAGATGATCCAGAAGTAATTTTAGATCCGGATGAAGATTATATTGAATCATCTCATGAGGTAAAGGTAGGAAATTATATTGGTGGAAGAGCAGCTGATAAGTTAGATTTCGTAGATATTGCTGGACCGTATTATGAACTGGGTAATGTTAGGCCAACCGCGATTAAATATAATGCAAGTACAGGCATTTTACCACTTATGCTATGGAAATGGGAAATGGAGAGACATGATACATTCGAATTAGGAGATGGTACTGAATCTCAAACTTTTGCGTCAGATATTAGAGTTAGAACAGAATTCAATGTAATGGTATATGCTGTTTGTTATCCGGAGTTTAATGGTGGTGGCGAAGGAGTTTGGCACGATCCAACCTTCAGTGTCTATATGGTGTTCGGAGATGAGGGATTCTGGGCTTTGATTCTCTTAATTGCCGGAGTAGGCTTAGTAGGTGTCGCTACTATTTTGATCAAAAGAAGAAAGGATAGAAGATTCTAATTTCAATTTTTTTTTACTTTTTTTAATTTTTTATTCAAATTTATTGATTTCTTGTATCAAAATTTACAGATTTTAGTTAAAGATAAGATTTTTCAATTACTAATTCTTATAAAGTTTTAAATTCTAATTAATCAAAGTGACATAAATAAACAAAATTATTATTAAATTTTGTGAAGAATATATGACTTTAAAAATGCAAAAACCCTTTAATGTTGATGAAACTAAACGGTGGTTTAAGAAATGGTGGCCAGAGAACGTTCCTCATAATACAACTTTCGAAGAAAAAACGTTAAATGAATTATTAGATGAACAAGTTGAGAAATATTCTAAAGAAAATTTCATATGGTTTTTAGATGGGTGGATTACATATAAGCAATTTCAAGATTATGTGAAGTCCTTTGCCACAGCGCTAGCTAATTTAGGTATTAAAAAGGGCGATGTAATAACATTATACCTTCCTAATTGTCCCCAATATATTGTTGCATATTATGCTATTACTAGAATTGGAGCAGTTGCTAGTGGAATTAACCCTACTTATCAACCAGTGGAAGTTCTCCACCAATTTGATATCATTAAGCCAAAAATGCTTATTGTATTAGATGCATTATATGAATCATCAATTAAGCCAATTATAAAAGAGTCAACGGTAGAGATTGTTGTTTATACTAATCTGGTAGATTTATCAGAAATTAAAGGGTTAAAAAAAGCCATTGGTAAATTTGTAAAAAAAATACCCACAGGAAAAGTCGATTTTCAAGATGCACTTAAATTTAATGAACTTCTAAAAACAGAAGCGAATGTTCCAAAAGTTAATATTGATGTAAAGAAACATCCTGCTACATATATTATGACTGGTGGGACTACAGGGTTACCAAAAGCCGCTATTTTAACTCATTTTAATGTCGTTTCCAATGCGAAACAATGTAAATTATGGTTAGGTGGGGAGAGGCCTGGAATTGGAAACATAGGAATTTTGCCATTATTTCATAGTTTCGCCCATACAGCAGTAATGAATACTTCTTTAACTGTGGGCGGTTGGATAATGCTTTTTCCAACACCCCCTTCTCAAGCAGAATTATGTGAACAAATTGAGAGATTGCCTTGTAAAGAAGGTTTAATTTATACTGGTACTGAAATTTTATTTAAAAGATTAGCAGCACTTAAAAATATTAAAAGAAGATTTCCAGGAGTTATGGGTAAATTGACTTTATGTATTTCGAGTGCAGGTCCTTTGCATGAATCTGTTCGAGATACTTTTGTTAAGAATACGGGAGGCAGAATTGTTGAAGGTTATGGTTTATCAGAAGCAAGTCCTGCTGTAAGTGCGGGTAATTTGTTCGGTGAGAGTCCTATAGGGACCATTGGAATGCCCTTCACAGGAACAGAATGGGGCATTTGGCCTATTGAGGAGTTCAATAAAGGACCGATATGTATGGGAAATCTTAAAGATAAAAATTTTGGAATTGAGCACACAGGTGAAATATGTGTCACTGGGCCTCAAATAATGCTAGGATATCTTGATAAGCCAGATGAAACAGAACAAACAATTTTTGAATATGAGAATAAATTATGGCTTTTAACTGGAGATATTGGTTTCATGAGTAAGGATGGAACCATAGAAATTAGAGATAGGAAAAAACAACTTATAAAATGTAAAGGTTATTCGGTTTATCCTAAGGAAGTTGAAGAATTATTAATGCGACATCCAGATATTGGAGAAGTTGCTGTTGCTGGTCTTCCTGATGAAGAATGCGGAGAGATAATAAAAGCGTGGGTTTCTATTGAGGAAGATTGCGATTGTTCACCTCAAAAGATAAAAGAATGGGCACAGAATAACATGGCACATTATAAAGTACCCCACAGCGTTGTAGTTATTGGTGAACTTCCAAAAAATTTAATAGGGAAGGTCCAACGGAGATTACTACAAGAAGCCGATCCGATATGGAAAAAAAAATATGGAAAAAATAAATAAATACATTATAAAACTTTTGAGATTTTAATCAGATTCTCAGAATAATTATTTCCTATTTTGTTAATCCATATTTTAGTAAATTTACTTGATAAGAACTATTTTAGGAGAAGAGAAATTTAATTATTCAATATATTTCAATATATCATAATTTTGGATAGAAACATAAATAAAGCTAGATATTCTAATATGGTTGAATAATAATTTTATTAAGATAATCAGGATATTTTATTAATATAATACTAGATAAAAATTAATATAAATAAAAGAGTATTTCACCATTGTCTGAAAAATCAGAAAGAGAAAAGCTATTAATTCCAGGTGCGAAATTAGAAAAATCAGAAATTACAGACTCCAAACTTAGATTAATCGATAAAGCTGTTCAAGATTTTTCGCCAGAAATATCATATTTATAACAAATTAGGGAAGATGAATCAGAAGAACAACAGATAAAAACAGGACGACTTCATGAGAATCGTATTTTAGGTATTATTTTGAAATTTTATTTAGAAGGGAAGAAAAAAATAACAACCGGAGAAGTTGAGGAAGAATATAAACGATACTTCAAAGAAATTGCTCGTTCTACCATTTCAACATATTTAAATATGTTAAAGAAAGAATCTACTTTATATAAAGAACGAGATGGTAGAGTAGTATATTACATCTTTTATGAAAATCCTCCCATAGGAATCAAACCTTTTTGGTTTACTAGAATATTTTGTATCGTTCCAGCATATTTTCATAGAGCAATGATATTTTCTAAGTTATACATAAATGCGCAGAGGTATGTACAACAGTATATTAGCATTTATGGTAGTTTAGATGAAGAGATTTTAATTCGAAATTTTAAATTTATTACTGGGTTAATACTTTTAAAAATATTTAAAAATCGAAGCTCAAAATGCTTACTTTGTCAGTTTAGTAAGAGAGAAGTTTATAATAAATTAGTAGAATTAATTGGTGTTGCTGTTAAAGATAGATCGGATGTATTACCAGAAGATCTTTTGGAAAGTGTAATTAAAAATTTTTCAGAAATACCAATGTTTGATGGAGTCAATATAAAAAGTGAAGATATTGAAAGTAAGATTCCCAAAGAAATTCTACGATGCGCTGAGGCGTACAAAAAAGATCTAGATTTTCAAATTATGGTTTCAATTAGAAGAAAAGATTTGAGACTGAAGCAGAAATTAGTACTGGAAGAACAAGATATTGATTCATAATTTAAAGATTCTTGAAAATCTTTCTTATTTACCTTAAAATTAGATATTTTCAATTCAACAAATAATCATTTTTTTTTAAAGTAGATTAGATTTTTGCAGCATCAATCGAGCTAAGGCTTCGAATGTTTCTTCTACATTCTCACCCGTTTTCGCGCTACTTTCAATAAATCCATCCACAACCCTTGATTTCGCAATATTAATGCCTTCTTCTCCTGTAACTTCACGCTCGTCAACAAGATCAGCTTTTCCACCAACAACAATAATAGGGAATTGATCTTCAGTTCTAAGTTCTTTTCTTATTACCATAAGCCAATCATCAATATGGGCTAGTGAACTATAGTTTGTAACATCATACATGAACAGAGCTCCATTAGATCCCCGAACATAAGTTGGTAACAAGAATCTAAAGCGTTCTTCGCCACCAAAATCCCAAATTTGGAGTTTTATTTTTTTCCCATTAATTTCTAGGCTTTTAACTTCGAAATCAACGCCTATAGTCATTTTAGAATCTGATTTAAATAAATTAGTCAAGAATCTCTGAGTTAATGTAGTTTTACCACAACCAGCATCTCCGAAGATCACAATTTTATACGTTGCGTCATACAATTTGCGTAATTACCTCCCTCTATTATTAGATTTTATGATTAGATATGTTTTTATGTACTTTTGTTTCATTTAATGAGATTTCTTGTTTTTTTGAGTTAATCACTATTAAGATTTCTATAATAAATATCTTTTTTTATATATAAAAAATATTTTGAAGTGATTATTAAAAGAATTATAATATATGTTTAAAATTTTATGTCATTATAATTTATAGATATATCAATTAAAATAATGGATATACTCATGTTTAATATTTTTATTTTTATTTAACTAATTTACAACTATTATGATAAAAAAAATAGAATGGTCGAAATATTTTAAAATACAACCGCATAAGGTTGATACTTTCGTTAAAAACTTTGGAGCTAATAAAACTTATGCTATGGGATTAATGCCTATAAGAGGACCAAAAGGTTTCAGGAAACTAGACTATGAGTTCGCTGAAAAGGAGTTAAACATCAATAAAATCATGAATAAACTTGAAGAAGCTCATTTTAATTCTCTTGGAATTGTAATTAAAGATACTGATGGTGCATGTACTTGGGATACAAAAGTAGGTTGGAATCCTACAAATCGAGATGTTTTAGGAGAGTTTTGCGATGCTGGGAAGGAAACTAATATCAAAATAAATGTTTCATTCACAAGTATGAATGATGCATATCAAGGGTATTTACACCCCGAAAGAGTGAGTGTCCATGGAGAGAGTGGTAAGAAGCATGGTATATATTACAAAGATGGTGAAATTTCAACGCATATTGAGGGAGAGATGAGAGTAGACTTACCTAAAAATGTTTCTTTTGAAGAATATCACAAAAAAATACCATTTTTAACTGATCAAGTTGATGAAAAAGCTGGTAAATCGCGAGATGCACGAGGTAAAGGATATATTCCATTAACGAGTTTTATGTGCCCTAATAGTGAACACATAGATTATTTATTAGAACTAGTTATAGAAGTTGTAAAAAATTATCCTATTAAAGGATTCTTTGCAGATTATATTAGATATGATGGTGAATTTACTGATTTGTGCGCTTGTAATCGATGTATTCAAAAATTCAGAAGTAATTATGGAAATAAACCAAAATTGTTAAAAAGTAATGAATGGTATGATTTTAAAGCTGAAACTATAGCAAATTATGCTCAAAGACTTCATGATACAATAAAATCTGCTGATAGTAAATGTGTAACTGGATGGTTCTGTCTCCCTGGACCTAAAAAACTATTCTCAAGAAAAAGGTTAGGACAAGATTGGATGAAGTTATCTTCAATTCTCGATGTGGTGTCACCTATGGAATACCCTTATTTAATGGGCACTAGAGATGATGGGTGGTATTGGGGCAAAGTTGCTGATTTTTTCTATTGGTATTTTGTTAGAAACATGAAAAAACGTGCTCGTGAGTTTAAATCTCCAGCATTAACTGTCACAAATTCAGTAGAATGCAATACTGAAGAAATGATTAAACAAATACGAAGCTTTGATTTTGGTCTTGGAATAGCTGTGTTTAAATATTTTGGTACATCGGAAGAACAATGGAAAGCTTTAAAATTATATGCTGAAAATGAAATAGGGTTAGAGAATTTAAAATTTAGTTAATTATTTAGAAACCTCTACTGATACTGTCACAGCAGCATTACAAATAATTATTTTGTCTGAAGTGTCTCCTAGTTCTTTAATACGTCTGCTCATGTATTAAAACACTTTAGAATATTTTTTCTAATAATATTTTATGTTATATTTCTCTCATCAAAAACTTTTATTATTTGCTATAAAATTATAATATAACCTAAATAAAAAGAAGAAATCTAAAGAAATGTATGAAATAGATGAGGTAAAGTATCATCGTTTTAAACAGAAAAATAATATGTTGTTTAGAAGATTATGGGATAAATCATTATCTACTTACAATCAAATGCTTGATACAAATCTTGAAAAACACATTGAATCAAAGAAAGATGGTTATTCAAGAATAGATTTTGCCCTAGTAGCCGCAGGTTGGACTGTCTACGAAAAGTTTCCCTATGCTTTTACATGGGAAGGGAAAGATTTGATGGATATTGGTTATGGTGTAAATTGGATGAAATCTAAACACATAATAGAAAATAGAGAAAGTTTCACGAAAACTATAAAAAAAGCAGCAAAACTTTATGGAGCATCTTTAGTAGGTATTGCAGATGTTAATGAAAAATGGATTTATAAAACAGGATTTATAAGACCCCTTCAAGCCAGTGAAGCTGAAGCAAAACAAGAAGTTCGTAAAGGAAAAGCTGCAGATTCAATATACGATCAACCTATAGATTTACCAAATGGGATTAATAAGGTAATAGTTATGGCTGTAGAAATGGATGAAGATGCAATTTCGACAGCGCCAACTCAACCAGCAGCTGCAGCCTCAGCAATTGCATATTCAAAAATAGCATTTATTATCTCATGTTTAGGTGAATTTGTTAGAAATTTAGGATATAGAGCTATTCAATGTGGTAATGATACTGCCCTCAGTATACCATTGGCGATTGATGCAGGACTTGGCGCTTTAGGTAGGAACGGCTTATTACTTACTCCAGAATTAGGTCCAAGAGTGCGTATTTGTAAGATCTTTACAGATTTGCCATTAATTTCTGATGAACCAAACCAAAGGTTTATTGAGAAAATTAAAAATTATTGTAAAAATTGTTCTAAATGTGCTGAAGCTTGTGAAAATGATGCAATTACAAAAAATGAGAATCCTACATTTACTCCAACCTCGATTTCTAACAATCCCGGAGTTAAGAAATATTATGTTGATGTAGAAAAATGTTTTGAATTTTGGGTTGAAAATTCTAGTGATTGTGGAAATTGTATTATGGTATGCCCTTTTTCTAAAATTAAAGAATTTCTATCTCCATCAGAATTTTGGAACAAAACTTAAACATCAAATTAAATTATTAGAAAATCAAGTGTAATTCATATAATTTAAAATGATGTTTTAAAATGGAGAAAATTAAAGTAGGCATAATTGGCTCTGGTTTTATTGCTGAATATCATTTGTATGCTTATAGTTTATTACCAAACGTAGAAATCGTCGGAATCGCTGCTTCTTCTTTAGAGAAGGCAAAAAGTTTTATGAAAAGATTCGATATTCCAGGTAAGCCATATGGAAATTATGAAGATTTATTGAAGTTAGAATGTGATGCAATTTCTGTGTGTCTTCCTAATTATTTGCATAAAAATATTACTATAGATATCTTAAATTCAGGATCACATGCTCTCGTTGAGAAACCATTAGCTAGAAATGTAGAAGAGGGAGAAGAAATGTTAGATGCTAAAAAATCATCGAACCGAAAGATTTTTTATTGCGAAAATACCATGTATGCTCCATCTTTTAGTAAGGTAAAAGAAATTATTGATGAGGGCGCCCTTGGAGCTATATATATGGGGAGAGGGAGAGAACAACATTCTGGACCTCATTCTGAGTGGTTTTACAAAAAAGAAAAGGCTGGAGGAGGGGCATTAATTGATTTAGGAATTCACAATATAGCCTGCCTTGTATGGTATCTCGGATGTGATGTTTCAGAAGTATTTTGTCAAACTAGGACATTAATTCCTGATAGAGAAAAATTTGGTAAATGTGAAGTCGAGGATAACGCAGTTGGTGTGTTGTATTTTGAAAATGATGCTCAGGTGGTCATTGAGGAATCATGGACTGCTCCAGGCGGTTACGATATGAGATTCGAATTATTCGGCACGGAAGGTCAAATTAAAGCGGCGCCAACATTTAGTAATTTAATTAGTGTTTATAGTGAAAAAGGTTATAGATATGCTGTCGAAAAAGCATCAACAACTAAAGGATGGACATTTCCAGTCCCAGAAGAATCCTGGTCATTTGGTTATCCGCAAGAAATAAAAAATTTTATTGATTGTACAATTCACAATCAAATTCCCTTAACAGATGGCAAATATGGTCTAAAAATTCTTAAAATAGTAGAAGCAATGTATAAAAGTGCGGAAACTAAAAAAATAGAAGAGGTAACATATTAATCAATGCTTAAGCACTTTTACTATAAAAAAGAAGAAATGAAAAGAAAACTATAACCGAATAATTTAGTATTGTTTATACTCTCCTTTATACCAAGTACGTTGTGATTTTCTAAGGTTGCCAGGCATATCTTCATGTGGAGATATTTCTTCTGTAAGTTCACATTCCACACCATATCGAACATTTGT
>JAUWHL010000229.1 GCA_030605895.1 Promethearchaeota archaeon
GGAAAAATAAGTAAATTTTTTGGATGATTTACGATTATTCAATTTCTCAAAACCCATTGAAAATTATTCTTTTTCTATTTTATTTCTATTTAATTTTAAGAAGGGAAACATAAAAGATACATTGTTTGCATAATCTAAAAATTCATCTCCATATTTAGCTTTTAAGGCATAATCTTCAATCTTGGCTAAAATAATATATGCTAATACTTCACCAATCCAAATTAAAAATATAAAAGTAAATCCATCGATGTTTAAATTGAAATTGAATATTGGACTGGTTTGGAAAACTATTAAAGTCATGCCTAAAGTCATGATGATTAAAGCAATATATTGAGGATGCCTTACATATTTATATGGTCCCGTTCGAATTAATTGCTTTCGATGTGTTAATTGATATATTAGAGAGTATATACAAAACGTGAACCCTAGTAGTATAATATATATTTCATAACTGCTAAAGAGAAAGGTAATATCCGATAATAGAATTCCAGGATTTTGAAAAAAGAACGATAGATAAGTGATTAAAGGCACGCTCATAATTCCAAACCATATAGCCGTACAAGGTACATATTGAAAAAATGGGATTAAAATAGAAGAAATACTCGTGAAAATCGAACTTACTTTATTTTTTATCTTATCTCTATTAAGTGTCATTCAAATTTACCATTTAATTTTGAGTTTTATTTATAAAATAAGAAATAAATCTCTTTTTAAAGGTTTAAGGTGCACTTTTCGAACATTTTAAAAGTTCAAACATTGTTTCAATATTAATCAAATAATTATTGAGTAATATTATCATGCCAAAAGAAATGGTCAAAGATATTGAGATGTATTATGAAATTACTGGAGAGGGTGAAAGTTTACTCCTTATCCATGGGTTAGGATCAAGCACACGTGATTGGGAAGAACAAGTTCCAATTTTTTCTCAAAAATATCAAGTTATTACTCTTGATCTTAGGGGTCATGGAAAAACAGATAAACCTGAAGGGCCTTACAGCATAAAGATGTTTGCTGAAGATATCGCCGAATTACTGAAGAAATTAGGAATTAATTCAACACATATTTTGGGGATCTCTTTGGGTGGGGGAGTTGCTTTTCAATTTGCTATAGATTTTCCTGATTTAGTAAAAAGTCTTATAATTGTAAATGCGGGTATAGAATATCCTATGGACTCTTTTAAAATGAAATTTGAGCTCTTTAAACGTACATTTATTGTGAAATTAATTAGTATGAAAAAAATGGGAGAAGTTCTTGCTCCTAGGTTGTTCATAAAACCTGAACAGGAAGAGTTACGTAAAAAACTAATTGAAAGATGGGCAGAAAATGATAAAAAGGCTTACCTTGCAGCAATGAATGCATTAAAAGGTTGGAGTGTTCGAGATCAACTCAACAAAATTAATTTTCCAACGCTGGTGATTGGATCGGATGAAGATTATACACCTTCCTCAGTTAAAGAAGAATATACAGCATTAATCCCGAATGCAAGGTTTATAGAAATTGAGGATGTCAGACATGCAGTTCCCTTTGAGAAACCTAAGGAATTTAATGAAATCGTTATGAAATTTCTAATGGAACAATCTTAAATACTATATTTAAAAGGTTTAATTTTCCATTCCCATTTTGTTTGATCAAATATTTAATTTAAAGAAATTAAGATAAGATTACATTATGAAACCTATTATTATTGGTTCAGGAATAGCGGGTTTGACTGCGGGGGCTTATCTTGCTCGTGAGGGATATCAAGTTATTATTTACGAGCAATTTTCCGAAATTGGTGGTGTTACAGCAACGATTAGTAAAGATGGATATTCATGGGATATTGGTCCCCTTTTACTAGAAGGATTTGCTACTCATGAAAAGTTAGCTAAAATTTTGATGGAAATTGGGATATATGATAAAATTGAACTAATTAAAGAAGACCGGGGTCAATCTTTTCCAGATTTTCAAGTATGGAGACCAGAAAAATATGAAGGACCTTACTGGAGGCGAGAGTATTTTAAAAAACTATTCCCTGAAGAGAGTGAGGGATTAGATAGATATTATCAATTTTATGATCGTATGATGTCAATAGCTTATCTTGGAAATCAACTATCGTTCGTTAAAGGTTTAAAAACGATAGGAATTAAACTGAAACTGTTGTTTAAATTTCTAAAAATTAAGAAATTCAAAGATTGGAGTGCTTCTCAGATAACAGATTTTTTCTTTAAGGAGCAAAAATTAAAGGCTGTATATTTGGGAATTTTAGCGGACATGGTTGTGAAACCAAGTGAATTCTTTGGATTAGGAGTTCCGTTTTTTAATATTGAAACTGCTTTTGATAAACGAATACCAATAAAATTTCAAGGTGGTAAATATCCAGTATATCATTATATAAAAAATGGCTGTGGAGAACTAGTAAAAGCTTTAGCAGATTTTATTAATGAAAATGGTGGTAAAATTTACACCAATAGTAAAGTTCAAAAAATCATAATAAAAAACACTAAGGTTGAGGGAATTCAACTTGAAAATGGAGATAATATAGATGCGGATTTAGTATTAGCAAGTGGAGGTATGTTTAATACATTTTATAATTTAGTTGGAAAAGAATATTTTCCTGATGACTTTATAAAAAATATTGAAAACATTACATTAATGGAATCTGTTTTTATGGTCCATCTTGGTATCGATTTTGATCCATCACGTTTCCAGAAAGCAGCTCTATGTTACTACTACCTCACTTATGATATTGAAGGTGCAATAAAAAAGATGAGAGAAGGTCATTATCATGAAGGTGCTAACGGATTTCTAATATATATTCCAACGATGCATTCCCCTGAGATGGCACCTCCAGGTAAACATGCTGTTACTATTTACACAGTTGGACCTCACAAGTTAAAAGAAGGAACCTGGGAGGAAAGAAGGGAAGACTTTGCTGATAAATTAATTATGGAAGCAGAAAAGATTATTCCAGGATTATATGAAGGATCAGAAACTAAAAAAATTATAACCCCCGATGATTTTAAGAAGCGAATAAATGTAGTGCGCCACTCCTTTGGAGGTACAGCCCCAGTTTTAGGACAAGTTAATCCACCACATAAAACACCAATAGATGGCCTATGGTATATCGGAGCGTATAGTGAATCTGGTGGTGGAGTTATGGGTGTTGCTGTGGGAGCTAGAAATGTAGTCAAGATGATATTAGAAAAAAGTTAAATAAGATTGATAATGCTTTAAAAAATTGGAAAGAGGTTTAACCAAAAATAAAGTATTAAAGATTGATGTTATGTTAGATGAATATTATAAATTTAGAGGTTGGGATGAGAATGGAATCCCAACTATAGATAATTTAAAAAAATTAGATATTGAAGATTATTAAAGTCAGGTGCAATATTATGGTACAAATCTTTAAGATACCTTGGGCTGCTTGGTATGGTGACGAAGATCTTAGTCTTGAATTTCCTGATTCTTGGGATGTTGGATTATTTAATATGAAAGACGCAAATGAAATATCAAAAAAGAAAATTGAGAATGCTATTAATAATCCTATTGGGACACCTCCTCTTGAAGAAATTGCAAGAGGAAAACAAAATGCTGTTATTGTTGTCGAAGATATTTCTCGCCCGACTTCTATGGAAACCATTTTAAATATTATTTTAACAAAATTAAATTCAGTAGGAATTGAAGACGATAAAATTACTCTAATCTATGCACTTGGTTCACACCGTCCGTTAGATAGAAGGGATTCTATAAAGAAAGTAGGATTAAATATAGTAAATAGGATTAACATCGAAAACCATCATCCTTATGAAAATTTAATTTATATGGGTGAATCTCAAATGGGAACTCCGATCTACTTAAATAAAACATATCATGATTCAGATCTTAAAATTGCGGTTGGAAGCGTAGTTCCGCATCCTTTAGCTGGATATGGTGGTGGTGCTAAAATTATATTACCTGGTATAAGTGGAATTGAAACTCTTTATGCTAATCATGTAGCTGGAGTTAAGGGATCTTCTGGTGGAATAGGTTTTGTAACAGAATTAAGGAAAGATATCGAATATGTTTGTAAAAAAGTGGGTCTCGATTTCTCTGTGAATATAGTATCTACTATGAGAAGGGGAATTGCAGGAGTTTTTGTGGGTCATTTCATTAATGCGCATAGGAAAGCAATGGAATTAGCAAAAGAAGTCTATTCAACCGAAATACCATCTAATTTAAATTTAGATATTGGATTTTTTAATTTATATCCTGAAGATACAGAATTATTTCAGGCAATTAAAGGATTCAATTTCATATTTAGTTCCAAAAATTTCTTAAAAAGAAATTGCGCTATTATTTTCTTAACAGCGGCTAGTGAAGGAAGAGGATTCCACTCCTTACAGGGTGAAACTGGCGCTAAATTGTATCAAAATTGGGGCGACTCAATCATATTTAAAGGATTTCTTAAGAGAAAGAATTTTGGAATTTTTTCTCCTAATATTAACAGAGCGGATGTTTTACATATCTATCCTGAAAAGACTATATTTCGAAAGGATTTTAAAGAAATGGTTTCTGCATTAGAAGTAATTTATGGAAAAGCTCCAAAAGTTGGTATATTTCCATGTAGTATTCAATTATCTAAATAAAGTTTTATTAAAAAGAATAGGATAAATTTTTTTATTATTTTTATAATTTGCCTAATTTTAGTAGATAATTATAAATAGAAATCAATCGAAAATCTATTAACATATCCTTTTAAGGTTTATAAAAAACAGATTTAAAAAGTGATTAAAATGGAAGCAAATCGATCTCAAGATTATACTGCAAAAAAAGCTGTTACATACAGTTTTGGACAGATCTCCTTAATTACAGCTTATCAAACATTTACATTTTTAATTTTTACCTTCTATTTTTCGGTAGTAAGACTTGAAATTTTCTTGATCTCACTAGGTTTTATAATATGGTCAATTTTCAATGCCTTTAATGATCCCATTATGGGGTATATAAGTGATAAGACAAATACAAAGTGGGGGCGACGCAGACCCTATATCATGATAATGCTTATTCCGCTTGCTTTAATCATGTTCTTTTTATTCTTTCCACCTCTTTCTTATGGAATAGATTCAACAATGTTGAATTTCTTGCATTTTCTCATTGTTATCATTCTTTTTGAGTTATTCTATACTACATATGATATTAATCTCACTTCAATGTTGCCTGAGGTATTTATAACAAAAGAAGCTCGGATAAAAGCTAATAATATTAGACAAGTTTTTGCTATTATTGGTCTAATTTTTGCCTTTATTTTACCAGGATTCTTTATTAATGATTACTCAGATCCCGCAAGTCTTTTAGAATTCGCTCCTTTTGCACTTACAATCACAGTCATTATATTTATTGTTGGAATTATATTTTTAAAATTTGGACCTCGAGAAAAAAAGGAGTTTCAAGAAGATTATCGAAGTGTACCCGGTTTTTTCGAGTCGTTTAAAATATGTTTTAAAAATAAATCGTTTAGATGGGCAATACCTGCTTTTATGGGCGATTTTTTTGTCGGTACTATTCTTCCAACTATTGTTCCTTTATACGGTAAATACGTTCTTGATATTGGAGAGGGTGAAACATTGCTATTATCATTATTACTTGGAATAGCTTTCATCGCAGCAGCAATCTCCATAACTTTTATATGGAAACCTATTGCCAATAAGGTTGGAGTAAGAAAAATGTGGATGGTATCTTCGGCAGTATGGATTGCAACATTAGCTCCACTTATGTTTATCCAAGATAGAATATTTGGATTTATTGTTTTCTTTTTAATAGGCATAGGATTAGGAGGTTCATTGTATAGCAAGGATTTAATTGTCTCTGATATAATTGACGAAGATGAAGTTAATACTGGAATAAGACGAGATGCTAGTTATTTTGGAATATATATTTTTGTATTACGATTGGCAAATGTTTTTGTATTTCTCTCTATAGGGTTAGTTTTTACTAATATTGGATGGAAAGTTTTCGAACCCGAAGCAGTTACTCAAGAAATTATAGTAGGGTTAAGATTACTAGGTTTTGTATTTCCCGCAATAGCTTTACTTGTTATTATCTTAGCAATGTACAAATATCCATTAGATGGTAAATATTTAAATGAAATAAGAGAGAAATTAGCAGTTCTTCATCAAGAAAAAAAAGCAAAAATGGAAGCATGAATTATCTTTTTTTATCTACTGATAAATGGTGGTTTGAGCAATTAGAAAAAGGACGTTATCCTTCAGATATTAAAAAAGATAAACCATTACCATAAAAAATAATTAAATTTTCAAATATCCCATAGTGAAAACATGAAATTGGAAGATATTCAAGCACTAGATACCATAATTAATTTAGTTGAAGAATTTGCAGAAAAAAACATAATAAGAAAGAAAAAAACTAATTTTAAGAAGATTAGAGAAAAATTCAACAATCTAAAAGATATAAAAGAGGAAGAAAAGCAAGTAAAGTTATATCAAAACATTTTAAGTAAATTATTTTCAATAATTAAGCGTGATGTACTCCCTGACACATATTTTATCATAGGGGGCCATGGAGGCATTATTATCAACGATATTGGTTTCTGTGAATTTGATTCTCCTAAATTAGCGATGGAAGATTTGTTAAAAAAAATGCAATTAGCTATAGAAACCAATATGCCTTATAATATCGAAATAGCTATTTCATGTTTAGAATGGTTAGACAAGAATTCTCCGGATAAAATTAAAGAATTCTTAAGGATCTTCAAACAGGGAAGATTTGAAATAATAAATCCTTCATACTCGCAACCTTATAATTTAATAATAGGTCCGGAATCTAATATAAAACAATTTGAATATGGTTTAAATGTATTACAACGATTAGAGTTAAGTTCAAACATTTTTTATTGCTCGGAAAGTTCTCTTCATCCTCAAATTCCTCAAATCTTAAAGGGATTTAATATAAAATATGGATCATTAAGAACCCGAATATTAGGAGTTAACCCTACCTCTAATTCAGCTTATATTAATTGGACTGGATTGGATAACACCACTATTGAGACCATTGTTGATCAATCAGGAGTGTTTAATGGTGAATATTGGCATGGAACATTCTTTAAAGAAATTCCAAATTTGTTATTTCAGTCTGTTGCTCGTCCTTTTATGGACTATATTATCTATTCTAATCTTGAAGATTTCAGGAATCGGCAACCATTGCAAGAGGAAATCTGGCGTATCTCTAAATTTTCAGAAATTTTTGGTAATTTTTTACAGTGTTCTGAATTTTTTGAAATAATTGAAAAAAATGGTGAATTCAAATATAAACGGGATGAATTTTTACTCGGAAATTTTATTTTTATACAATCTGAATTGTTTCTTCAAAATAAAAATACTGAAATTATCCTTATATCAGCAGAAATTATTAATTGTATTTTAGGGATATTTAGTATGAAGAGTAATGATAATCTTCTTGAAGATTTATGGAAAAAACTTTTACTTACACAAACTCATGACTGTTATGCTGTCCCTTTTATACGACCCGGTGATTATACTCAAGCTCAGTTAGGTAAAGAAGAACTGAAAAAGTTAGAACTAAAATTAACTAATATTTCAATTTCTGATCTAGGTCTCCAAATTCATAAAGATATACAAGGTAAATGTCAAGATTTCATTAAGATATCACTTGCTCAATTGGTAAAAGAATTAGGACAAGAAAAGAATGATTCAAAAAATCTATCCAATAGAATTTTTGTGTTTAATCCTACCTGCTATACCAGAAATGATGTAATTACAATCAATTCCCAGCAAGAGCCTGAGTTTAAAATCATTGAGGATATTCCCGGTTTTGGATATAAAATTGTTTCATACAGTGAAGAGAATAAGATAGAAACTCAAGAAAATTCTGTTTTTTTATATAATATAGAAATCTTAGAAGATTTAAAAACAATTCAAGTAAAATTTAAGAAAAAGGAGGTTTTTGAACTAAAATTTAATTCCAAAAGAGATTATAAGTTGTATTTGGAAGAACAATATCAAGATAATGTCGTACAATGGCTTGTTATAGAAGGAAAATTAAAAGACCAAGCCTTCAAAATTAAATTAGTTCAATTTAGAGGAATAAATCGGCTTGAACTATATATTAATTCAATATTATTACAAGAAATAATACTCAATCCTTTGATCGAAATTAAGAAATCTATTATAAATTATCCTTTTGGAATTGAAGAGACGAAAAGATCGAAAATCCAAACATTAGACTTTATGTGGTTAAAAGGATCTGAGCATGGTATAATTTATATTCAAAAAAATAGCCAGATATTCAAAATTAATCGAGAGAATTTTGAAATTCGAAATTTATTGCTAAAAAAGGGCAGATTTGAATTTGCTATATCAATTACAGACGAGAACAATTCACTCTCTCCCTTATATTATGTGGATTCTTTTTACTTTAAATTACTAGTAATTAAAATAGATGATAAACTTGAAATTAAAAAAAATATCGACACTTTTTTATCAATAGACCTGCCTATTTCAGTTATAAATATGTGGAAACGTGAGGATGGGTCATTTCTAAGACTATTTAATCCAAGTAATAAAGAAAGAACTATTAAACTAAGTGGAAAATTAGTAAAAAATCAAGTAAAAGAAATCGACTTTAATTATAATGTATTGTCGACATTAGAATCTAATAATATAAATTTTAGACCATGGAAGATAAAGACTTTAAAATTTTAAAGTGAATTGTGATTTTATGTGATTCTTATCTTATCAAAAGTGTTTTTAATTAACTTATTTATAGCTGTCATACTTTTCGATTTTTCAGTAATAGTTATTATGGGTTTACCTTTTAAATCTAATTCTGATATTATCTCATCTTCTGGGACTTCTATCCACAAAGGCAAATTTAGATCTTTAAGTTTTTTTTTAATTTGATTTGTATTCCCTTTAACTCTATTTAAGACCACACCTAATTCTTTATATTTAGTAAATTTCTTAGCGCTTTTACGAATAGCCTCAGCAGTGTCAATACTCCTTATTGAAATATCTGAAACAATTAAAAGAATATCAACTGTCTCTATTACCATTCGATTGATTTGTTCAAGTCCCGCTTCACAGTCAATTAATACAATGTCAAAATCCTTAGAAATCGATCCAATAACCTTTCTTAAAAGAGTATTCGAAGGACAAAAACATCCAGGTCCCTCAGGTTGACCTATAGAAAATAAGCTAAAATCTTTACTTTCAGTTATAGCGTTATATACTTCTAAATCAATATTTTCTGCTACTTTTTCAAAATCTTTTGCTTTCGTTAGAATTTCATCTATAACATCTGTCCTCAATTTCTCAAGACTTTTTTCTGGGACTAAATTTACCATATGGCTCAAATGTGGATGTGTTGGGTCAGCATCAATCAATAGCATTTTAAAATTATATAATTTTGATATACTTTTCGCTAAAAGAGTTGTTATAACGGTCTTACCAGAACCTCCCTTTCCTACAACTGAAATTGTTAATGGTTTGTCAAAATGATTTGTATTTTTCATTTTAAAAGTATCAAAAATCGCTTAATATTATTTCTCAATTTTTTCTCTTTCAACTAAAACTTGTTTAATTTCATAACATTCTTCTTGATACGGACAAATCTCACATCCCCAATCATATTCACAATCGATCCTTTTTTTCCATTCTTCAATTTTTTTTAACCATTTTTCATTTAGAGATGCAATAATTTTAGAAGTTATTTTAATAATTTCGTCAATTAAATTGGGATAAGAATTTATAAAAAAAATCTCCATAGATTTAATTATATCTTTAAAACGTTGCTTATATAAATAAAAAATCGCATTTCCTAAAAATTCAAATGTAAAATTGGTTCTTATATTCTCACTGATTCGACACCAAAATTTCCTAGGAATTGTTCTTATTAAAAATCCTTCTATTCCATTAGATATAAGATTAAATTGTTTTAAGGATTCCCAATTCTTATCGGTAATATTTTTTACCCCAATTAGGATTATCATTCCAAAATCGGTAGATAAATCCTGTATATCCTTGCTTTCTAGTCCAATTAGAGTAATTCTCCCGTTTTTTATATAATTAATAAAATCTAAATGAGAGAAGGGATAAACTAAAGAAAATGACTTTTTATTGATGCCTCCCAGTTCAAGCTTAGTTTCTTCTTGAAGAATAATCTCTTTATGCTTATCTAATTCAACTTTTATATTTACTTTTTCAAAGAGTTTAGGAGGATTAGGATTTTCTTCATAAATAAATACATTTTTCCCTTCTTGGGACTTAGAGTTTACATAATTCCTTAAATTATCAAGAAATTCTTCAAATAATTCGGTTTTCATAAAATTCCAATTATGATTCTATAAAGATAATAAAAAAAAAGGATTAATAGTTTTAACTCTTAATTGCTTTATTTATTAATTCTGATAGATCAAAGGTTTTAATTTCATCATTTTTGATATTTGACTTGAATTGGTTTAAACAGAACGGACAGCAAGATACAATTGCTTCAGCAGTAGTTTCTTTCGCTTCCTCAATTCTTTCATTAGCGGCAAAACTGGATAAATCTTTAAATGCTGACCTCACACCTCCCCCAGAACCACAACACCAAGCATGTTGTTTATTTCTTGGCATTTCTATTAATTCAATTCCAGGAATATTCTTCAATACTTCCCTTGGGGGCTCATATATTCCCATGTGGCGCCCAATATGACATGGATCGTGATATGTTATTTTCATATTTAAATTTTTATCAAATTTTATCTCATTATTATTTAATTTCTCCATCAAAAACTCAGGTAAATGAAGTATCTCAATGCCATGGTCAAGCCCAAATTTCTTAGGGTATGTCTCTTTTAATGTTCGATAGCATCCAGCACAAGATGTGATTATTTTTTCAATCCCTTCATTTTTAAAGATATTTACATTATTTTCAGCAATATTCTTGGCTTTTTCTGTTTGTCCAGTCATATAAACTGGAGAGCCGCAACAATGTTCATCTTTAAGAATTCTGAAATCAACTTGCAGCGAATTTAATATTTCAGCTGTAGCAATCGCGATATTTTGTTCTCTATAACTGGTTGTACAACCAACAAAATATGCTATTTTAGCATCTGGAGTTTGTTTAATTTCCGAAGTTATCCAATTTGTTCTATTTTTGTGCTTTTCCATATACGGATTGTATTCTAAAGCTACATGCTCAGTATATTTCTTTTGTTCTGGCATAGGACCAAAACCTTTTTGAACCGCCTCCTCCCTCATTGCCATCAACCATTCTCCTGCATAATTGTGAATCTCTGGGATTTGACATTGTTGTGTACATGCTAGGCAAACAGAACATTGGTAAAATATATTTGCTAAATTTTCAGTCCATTTTAATTTACTTGTATTAATAGCCCAAGAAAGGAGATTTTTTCCTCCTAAATAATAAGCCTCAAACTTTCCAAATTCTCCAGAGGGACAAACTCGAAACCAACCCTCTTCCTGATATCCAGTTCGGCATGTACCACATTTTCCACATTGATATAAGATGTCTTTATAATATTCTAAATTTTTATGTCTATCAAGTTTTTGTTGATCGGGGACGGTTTCAATACGAGTTATGCCTTTACCATCTACA
>JAUWHL010000329.1 GCA_030605895.1 Promethearchaeota archaeon
GAACAATTGAGAGAACTTAAAAAAAAACTAGAAAAATTCAACTAACCAAAGACAACTGGAATTATAAAAACGATTGTAGTCAAATAAACGTAATATACTGTTATTATAGAAACCAAGATAAGCCTGTATAAATTTTTCCTATCTTCATTTGTAATATTTTCTAAAAATATTATCAATAATAAACCAATAAACATTAAATGTGAGGGTTGTAAAGCCTTCCACATTATTGAATCGATAATCAAAACTCCATGAATTTCTTCATCGCTATAAAACCAATTATCAAACATTTGAAAGAAATAGTTAGGAAAAATTAAATAGGGAATGCAAATTAAAAATAATGGAACCAAGTAATAGATTAGATCTCTCCAATTTATTTTTCTTGCTATAAGTATAACTGGAAGAAATAAAAATGCGGTTATTTTAAATGTAGCAAGAGTGAATAATATACCAGCAATCCATTTTTTATCTTTTTCCAAAAACACATATGAATAAAACAGAAAAAAGGAAATTAAAAAATTGACATTATTATAATATCCATCTATGCTAAACCCAACTATACTCAACATGTAAAAAATTAATAAATCCTTCTTTTCCTTAAACACTCTTGGTGCTTCCCTAACAATTATAATTGTTAATACTAATCGTAGTATATCCCAAATGAAAATTCCTATAATTAAATTATTAGGATTTAAGTAAATTGGCAAATAAATTGGAAAGAATAGAAAATACCAAAAATAAAGATAATAAGGTGGCCAATCAGATATAGCAACAGGATCATAGAAATTGACCAAACCATTATTCATACCTTCTATAAGAATCTTAAAATCAATATCTTTTGTTTCTTTAACCCATTCAAACATATCAAGGAAGAAAATTCTTAAAATTATGAGAATTATGGTGATAATTGTAAAAAAACAGATAAAATACAAAGGAAGTGAAGATTTTTCCTCAACATTCTCTACAGTTTGATTACTCATAATAGAATTCTAGTATAGTTATTATAGTGTATTAAAAGATATTTAAAAGACTTACTTTCCATTAAAATTTATTTAAACTTTAATAGTGTATTATTTTAAATTTGATTGTAATGAGAAATTTATTAGCTAATAAAATTATCTTATCATGGTAAAAATTTGTAGATGAACTGTGAAAGTAAGAAAAATTAAAAAAATTATTGATGCTCAGAAGATTGCTGCTGGTGAAGTGGTTGACAGACCTGCTAATATTATAAAAGAACTTGTTGAAAATAGTATCGATGCTAAGGCATCAGAAATAAGAATTATTGTTAGAAAAGCAGGAAAATCATTAATTCATGTAATTGATGATGGTATCGGTATACCTTCTGATGATATAGAAATGGCTTTTGAAAGACATACAAGTAGTAAAATTAGAAGCATCCAAGATTTAGAAAATCTTTCTACATTAGGTTTTAGAGGGGAGGCACTTGCCAGCATAGCAGCAGTAAGTAAAGTTGAAATGATTTCTAGAATAGAAGATGAAGAGAAAGGAGTGCACCTATTTATCGAAGGGGGTAAAATTATAAACAAAAAGAAAATTTCCTGTCCTGTGGGAACTAATATTCAGGTTAAAAACATATTCTATAACTTGCCAGCAAGACAGAAATTTCTTAAAACAGATGCTACAGAATTAGGTCATATAACAGATATTGTCCAGAGATATTCTTTAGCACACCCAGAAGTCCATTTCATATATCGTCATAATGAGTTGGATATACTCAATTGCCCAGCCTCGAATGATTTAAAAACGACGGTATTTCATATATATGGAAAAAAGATTGCGAAATTTATGGAACCATTTGATTTCAAAGAAGATGAGATTAAATTCCGAATAAATGGCTTATTAGGCCATCCTCAAATAGCTAAGAAAAACAGAGCATATTCAAGTCTATTTATAAACCATCGTTATGTTATAAGCGATGTGTTATTTAGAGCTATAAGTGAAGCTTATGAAGGAACTTTAATGGTAAGTAAATATCCATTCTTTATTATATTTCTAGAACTAGATCCCTCTGTTATTGATTTCAATGTTCATCCAAAGAAACTTCATATTAGATTCGAAAGAGAAGAATCTATTTATAACAAAGTATATAATGTTATCAAAAGTTTTGTGGAAGATAGATTTATTATTAAAGAAGCAAAATATATCTCCACTGAATTGCATGATTTTTTACCTAAGAAAGAGAAATTAGCAGAGTCAATAAAAGAAATCTCAGAAGAAGAAATTAAGAAAGAAGAAATATCCCAGAAACAACTTTTAATACCTGAAGAAAGTGTACAATTAAGTCTAGAAGATCAGATAATTGCAGATAAATCATATGAAAAACTTCCACCTGAAACTTTTTTAAGGGGAAAATATATAATTTCCAAGAATTTTCCTAAATTACGATTAATTTCCCACACTGGTCAATTAAGCAATAAAGTATATGTGGTTTTAGAAGGGATCAATGAAAATAATGAAGAAGGGCTATTCATCCTCGATCAACACGCAGCTTCTGAGAGGATAAATAAAGAAAGATTCGTAAAAGCTTTTGAAACATCAAAAATGAGTAAACAAAAACTAATTTCTGCTTTAAAAATTGACGTATCTCCAAGTGAAAAGATATTTTTAGAATCTAACTTACTTGAAATTAGGAAATTAGGATTTGATTTTGAGAATTTTGGAGGAAATACTTTCATTTTGAGAGAAATTCCTACCATTATGGGGAAAATCCCTAAATTAAATATTATAAAAGAGATTATCAGCGATATAACTGAGATTGGTAAAGATAAGAGTTTTTCAGAGGTGAAGGAAGTAATTATCAACTATTTATCTTGCCATAAAAGTATTAGGGGTGGTGATGATCTCTCATTAAAAGATATCAGAGATTTATTAAATGAATTAGCAAAATGTAAAGATTCATATCATTGTGCTCATGGAAGGCCTACTCTAAGATTCTTCTCTTATAAAGAATTAGATAAACTATTTAAAAGGATAGTATAATAAAAATTAAAATATTCATTCCTATGCTTTTGAAAAAGCAATACCTTCAATTCCTTGAATACCATTAACTTGCTGAAATAGTTCTTCAACTTTGTCTGTTCCCCCCCATTCTTCAGGATATCTTACTCGAACTCGAGCTTTTTCCAAACCAAAAGCCACTGGCATTACTTCATAAGTTTCTATAATACATGTATCAGGTATAACATTTTTCAACTTATCAACAAATTCCTCGAAGTTTACATCCGTATCTTCTGGAATAACATCAATTAACGCAACAAATTCTCCCATTTTATATCACTCTTTCTATACTTATTCTAAGGGCCAACAAAACTACATTTCAAACACTTATACTCTTTTCCCATGTCTCTACACCGCTCACATCGCCAAATTGTTACGTCTCCACAAGAAGGACACGGAAAATGAACTGCAGCTTCATATGGAGTAATAGGTCTTCCACAACCGAAGCAATTTTGCTTTTTTAATATACTCATTGATACATCATCAATATATTATCAAAATTTTAGCTTAGATTATAAAATATATTATAACTTTAATTATTTTCTAATTTCAACATCTCAAGAGATGAACATATTATAACTAATATAATTGTTCATTAAAAAACAGATTTAAATTTGAACAAAATAGATGAAAATTGCTTTCTTTTCAGTGATTAACAAATTTATTTAGATATATTTGTTCATTATCAAAAAATAAGTAAATTAAATTTTAAATTGATAAACACCTTAAATTGCATATAAAGTATTTATTGAAATACAAAATCATCTTTAAAGAGAACTGTAATGCCAGAAAATAAAGTAAAGAAATACTTCAGACTTATTGAAGCGTGGGCATGGTGTGATATTTGTGAAGATATGGTCGCATTAAATATAGATAAAAACGAAATTATCGACGGATTGAAGATGAGTATATACACTAAGGAATTTACTCATTCAAATCCACATTCTGATATTGAGGATCCAGATGATTTGTCAGGCAATGAACATACAA
>JAUWHL010000250.1 GCA_030605895.1 Promethearchaeota archaeon
AAATGTTTTGCTAAAAGTAACATCTCTTTCATAGATAGTATATTTTTCACATTTTCTCCGTTAAGCCAACCTTTGTTTATTTTCCCAACTTTTTTCCAAAGCGGCCTGTAATCATCTTCTGTATAACCTACACTTTTAAAAAAGGCTTCATTGACCTGATTTCGGAAATTTTGGCGATATTCAAAAATTTCTATAATTTCAGGTCGTTTTAATTTTGATTTATCAATTATAGACATCAATACTCACTTTTTTCTTATTTTGGATTTTTTATATAGATATCTTTATATTCCATTCTAATGGCTTTTTTATTAAGCTTCCCTACACTAGTTCTGGGTATTGAGTCCACAAATAGTATTTCATCAGGAAGTTGCCATTTAGCGAATATACTGGAAAGATGTTCACGTATTTCATCTTTACTCGTGGATTTAAAGCCTTCTCGTAGTACAACTAAGGCTAAGGGTCTTTCATCCCATTTTGGATGCGGTATACCGACAACAGCGGCTCCAAGAACTCCGGGATGAGACATTAATGTATTTTCCATATCAATTGAACTAATCCATTCTCCTCCACTTTTAATTACATCTTTTATTCTATCTGTAATCTTAAGATATCCTTCAGAATCAAGGCTCCCAGCATCTCCACTTTTGAAAAATTTATCTCCTGTAAAACTATCTTTTGCTTCAGGTGCGTTATAATACCTTCTAGTTATCCAAGGTCCACGCAAGAGAATCTCTCCCGAAGATTTTCCATCATATGGAAGTTCATTTCCGTATTCATCTACTGTTTTAACATCTAAGCCAGACACAATTGTCCCTTGTTTTTTCTTCAGATCCCAGAGTTCTTCTTCTGAAAGTTCTTTTTCAAGCCAAGGTTTAAAGAAGTTCAAAGTAGTTATTGCCATAGCTTCTGTAGAACCATAAGAATGAATTATTTCTGCTCCTGTTTCATTCCAAAATCCACGCATTAAGGCAATTGGTGGTTCGGAACCTCCACAAATCAAACGTGTTCTGGTAAGATCTGGTTTGTTCTCCATTTTTCTGATGAATTCTAGCATTGCCATGAAAACTGCAGGTACAGCCCCAGACACCGTAACTCTTTCTTTGACCATAATATCAGTAAGTTCTTCTATATCGTCTAGATTCCATTTTCCAGAGAAAATTAATTTTGCACCTGCATATGTTGCAGCTTGTGGTTTAGACCACCCAAGAACATGGAACATTGGCACTAATTGGAGGACTATATCATTTACTCTCATAGGTAATTGAGCCGCAAACATTAATGCTTGAATATAAACATTACGATGAGAATAATATACTCCCTTAGGTTTCCCTGTAGTACCCGTTGTATAACAAGCAGCATAAGCTGAATTTTCATCTAAATTAGGCCATTCATATACCGATGAGGCATTAATTAACAGTTTCTCATAACTATATACTGGTTGAAGTTCTGTTTCTATATCATTTAAATCTTTTTCAGTAATGATAATATACCCTTCTATTCCATTACATAATGGTGATATAGATTCAGCAACATTGATCAAATCTTCATCAACAATAATATATTTCGTATCAGAGTGATTAACTACATAAGATAAATCTTGAGGAGTTAGTCTTAGGTTAAGAGAAACCATTACTGCTCCAGTTCCGGGGAGTCCAAAATATATTTCATAATGTTGATGATGATTCCATGCAAGAACTCCGATTCTATCTCCAACTTTTACTCCAATTGATATTAAGGCATTTGCTAATCTCTGCATCCTTTCATATGATTCTCTATATGTATACCGATATAAAGTGCCATCAATTTTTCTACTAACAATCTCCTGCCTTGAGAAATTCCTTTTGGCATGTTTTATCAAATTTATTACATTTAATTGATAATTATCTCCAGAATCAATGGGAAAGCCTTTAATAATCCTCATTATTACTTCACATTAAATTTTATTAAAATACTAGTCTTGTTATTATTTTAATTTATTCAAATGAAGTTGCATATTCTACGCACATGAATAACATTTGAAAAAAATTCTCTTTTGGAATTTATAAAGACTTTTTATTAATTGAAAATTTTTGAATAGTAAGGTAAATGTACATTGAAGTAGCTAATTTAACTATGTTATAAACTAAGTCAATCAAATGGGGTTTGATATATTAAATATAATATATGAATTCAATAGAAGAGTTGAATAAATGATGATTAGAAATGAAATCCTGACAAGAGAATTAATTAAATATTGTAATAATATTAATGTTGATCTGGTGGGTTTTGCAAATCCAAAATTCTTTAATAAATATCGCCCCGATAATAGACCACAAGCATTTTTAGAAAATCCAAAATCAGTTATAATTATTGGACTTCATTTATACGATTTACTACTCGATGCGTGGAGTAAAGATGAGAAAAAAAATATGAATTATCACTTTGCAGATTCGATTCTTGTGAATCAATGTTATAAGATTAAAAATTTTTTAGCAAAAAAGGGTTTTAAATCAAAAATTATACCATACAAACCAGGACTTTATTTAAAAGATGCTGCTGCAATAGCAGGAATGGGTCCAATTGGAAAAAATAATCTACTAATAACAGAAGAATATGGCTCCCAAGTGAGACTAAGAGCTTTAGTAACAGATGCCCTATTATTTACAGGAAAGCCAATTCACGATAATAAATATTGTAAAGAATGTGAGATTTGTATTAAAACGTGCCCTGCAAATGCTTTTTCAGAGGGAAAGTACAATAAAGATGTATGTTTAGAATACTGTCAATCTAATTTAGATAAATTATCTGACAGAACCGTGTTATGGTGTAATATTTGTATCGAATGTTGTCCTATTAGCAAAAAAGTAAAGTAATATTTAGAAAATATTCATTCAATTTCAAGTATATTTTTTAATATCTTCTTCTTATATTCTAAATTCGCTTGGCGCGCAATCATAATTCTCTGAGCTTGAGGGGAACCGGCACCATGCATTGATTCTGTTTTATAGCTTACCGATGCTACGCCCATCGTTAAGTTTTCAATAAATCGTAGAACTTTATATCTATCTTCGGCACATACTCCTTCACATGTAGTCAAATATTTTTCAATAAATGGTCCAATTTCTTCTGATTTAAGATCTGCTTCAGATGGCATCGTACAAATCATACCTCCTGCAATATCTTCAGCTAGTCTCGCAATTTCATAAGGAAATCGTGTAACATTTTGCTTGCATACATTAGCTAATAACATATCCATTTCATAGTTTCCTGCCTCTCTTTGGAATCCTAATGAGCTGCAAGCAATCCCACAACTATATAAGGTTTCATTTAAATGTGTCATTTCAACAAGTTTATCTCTAATATGTGATGCTTTTTCGGTTCCATTATACTCTGAGATTAGAGCTGTTGCTCCTATTAATACGTCTCCAACACCCACTTTACATCCACCATAAGACTGTCTGTGAAATCCTGCAAAACGATTAACTAAATCTCCTGAGAACTCAATTTCACCCTTCATAAAGATATTTTCTTTAGGAATAAAGACATTATCAAAAACAACAAAAATTTCTTGACCACCATACTTGAAATTCCCAATATCTAATTTTCCTTCTTCTATCTTTCTGGTATCACACGATTGTCTTCCATATATCAATGTTATTCCCTTTTCATTTGTATCAATTCCAAAGCTTACCGCATATTCCTCTTCACCTGGTCTTAATGAAAGAGTAGGCATAATGATTGCCCGATGTGAGTTAAGAAATCCTGTTTGATGAACTTTAGCACCCCTAACTATGATCCCATTATCACTCTCATCAACTATATGTAGGTAAGCATCCGGATCTGGTTGATCTTTGGGTCTTTTACTACGATCTCCCTTTGTATCCGTCATAGCACCATCTACCATTAAATCCTGTGTTTGAACTTCGATCCAATATTTCTTAAAGCGTTCATGGTAATTAGTACTATTTTTTTTATCCATCTCATAAGTTATACTATATAAAGCATTCGCAGTATCAAAACCTACACATCTCTGAAAACAACATGCCGTGTGTTGCCCCAATAATCTTTGCATTTTAACTTTTTTAATTAGGTCTTCATTAGATTGGTGAATATGTGTGAAGCGATTTATGAGTTCACCAGTTAGATGTGACTTTACTGTCATTAAATCTTTATATTCTTCCATTTGGGCTAGTTCATAAATTTTCATTACAGTATTAATGGAAGGTCTAATAATCGGATGATTCCAAAATTCTTTTATTTTTTCGCCAAATAGATATAGATTCACTTGACGTTTTATACTCTCTAAATATTCTTCAGGGGTTTTTAATGGCATAATCTAATTAACTCTTATTTTTTTCAATAGTTAATTAAAAGAAGATTAGATTTTTATAAATACCTTAATTAAAACTAAGGTAAATTAAGCTCTCAATTAATAATATTCAGTTAATGAATTTTTAATTTTTTCTATCAATGCACGCTTTAAGAAATTCTAAATATAGTGGAGATGGATTATACGGACGAGATTTAAATTCAGGGTGAAATTGTGTACCTACCATCCAATGATCATTTCTATCTAATTCTATACTATTAATAATAGTTCCAGTTTCATCTCTGCTAGATACTCGTAAACCTTTTTCTTTAGCTTCAGCTGTTATAAATCTTTCTTGGATGTGAAATCTGTGTCGATATCTTTCAAATATCTCTTTTTGTTGATACGCTTCATAGAGCCGAGTGCTCCTCTCAACTACTATTTTTTGAGCACCTAATCTCATTGTACCCCCTTTTTCATTAACTTCTTTCTGATTTTCTAAAAGATCCACAAC
>JAUWHL010000278.1 GCA_030605895.1 Promethearchaeota archaeon
GTATTATCTTGAGCTGTATCCTTATAAACTTGGAGCCTATGGTTGAAGGGATTAAGGATTAAAGTCTCTTTGCATATTCAAGAAAATAATTCATAATTAGTTTGATAACTTGATCTGCTATCTTTACCACTTTTTTATTTACTTCTAATTCTGGATTCTTCTCTCCATGAAAGAGCCTGCATCTGATTTTATATGCAATCCATATTAGATTGATAGCTTTCTCCTCTTTATCTATGTTTTCATCTAACTTATTTAGATATTTCTCTAACCCAGATATTTCTTCCTTAAGCATACTCTTTTTTTCATCGGAATATATTTTTGACGCAATTGTATTATCTGTTTTAATATATTTTTTACAGAAATCTTCTATTTTTTTCATATCTCCTGCTCTATCCGCTTTATTTTGTTTAAATTGAGCTATTGCATATAATGCAGAATACAGACCGTTGAATGAGATCCACCTAAATATAAAACTAGAGATTGGATTATCCATTTCCTCCTTGTCTGCTCGGGTATTCCATTCATGAATTCTATTAAAAGTACTTGTTCTTTTTTTTAATTCTTTTAAAGTTGATTCTTTATCCATAATAATTATTAAGTTTTTTTACTATATATTTACCTTAAATATGGATATTAGACAAATCACATGGATTATAGAGATCTACTATAACAATCAACTCCTCATTATCTAGGGAGTCAAGAATTAATTTCAATTAATAAACAAATGAATAAAATAAAAAAGAAAAATTAAGAATATAATGCCTTATGAGGAAAAACAAAAAATTAATGTACTATTAATTGGGTCTAATTGTAAAGGTAAAAAGGAACCAAGAATAGGAAGAGAAATTAAAAAGATCAGAAAGATTTTATATAATTCCTTGTTTGAATTCATTGATGTTCCTGCTACAAAGAGGAATGAAATTTTTGAAAAGATTTCTAAAGTTAAACCTCAAATAATTCATTTCTCTGGACACGGAACTTTTGATACTGGACCACTTTTTGATAAAGATGAGCATTTCATAAAAGCAATGCCCCTTATGGAAGAATTAATAGGAACTCTCAAAAAAGGGAAGAATTCGCATTGCCATTCGCTTTAACTTTTTTTCCTCCGTTCTTACATTGTTTACAATATTTTAATCGAGTTCTGCTTTTTGCGATGATACAAGGTGTTTGGTATCTTATTTCTGATTCGTTAATCTTTTCTAATGTAATAACATGTTGTATATCATCTCCAAAATCATATACATATTCCATGGTATCCCCCTCTGATAACCCTAATTGATTAATTTGCTTTTTAGCACCCGCACCTTGCCCCTCAGGCTCGATTTGACCGAGATCTTCCAATTTCCACGCACGACCATTAAAGAACATGCTTAAATGATCCCATGGATCGTAATTAAACGCCTCTCGAATAATCTCATCTAAATCTCCAAGTGTTTGATCGCCTCTAATCTCAATCTGACGCCATAAACCTTTCCGATACTTTAAAGCAACTTTAAATACATAAATCATAACCATAATTAAAAGATAATTTTAAAAAGTTTATTAAATTCTATTGCTCTCTTAATAAATCTTAAATTATTACCAAGAGATTAAAAAAAAGTAAAAAGCATTCTGTTATAATTTTTTTGTTAATAAATCATTTTCTAAAACATAACTCTTAGGATAATAGCGAATTACACCCATCCCTGCTGTCCGATTGACCCCTACATTAGTATATTCGCCAAGTGTACATAAAATCTCTAACCAGCGACAATTATTTGAATAATCTTCATTGATTAATTCGTAGTCGTATTTGCATTTTAATTCTTTTAAGAAATACTTATAATAATTCTTATTTATTTTTGTTACTCTATAGCTTGCGTTCCCAAATCCACCTACAACAGGTTTAGGCTTGCCTATTTCTGTTCGAACCGACCTCATTTTATACCCGCTAACATATATATGAGCATTCACCCAATTTAAAAAATTATCCCGGTCAATATCGGAAGTATCTTTAGAAATATCATTCCATATATTCGCTAAATTTCCAAAAAGAAGGCTTGGAATAGGAAATCTTACCGGATAATCGCCCATACTTGTATTAAAATACACTGGCTTAACAAAATTAATGTTAAACGCTTTTACCGGCATAGCATGTTCTAAAAATGTTTGAAGACTAAAACGCTCAAAATTTATGCTTGA
Source organism: Promethearchaeota archaeon (assembly GCA_030605895.1). Taxonomy (GTDB): domain Archaea; phylum Asgardarchaeota; class Lokiarchaeia; order Sigyniarchaeales; family SOKP01; genus Loki-b32. The sequence continues at coordinate 2,185 of JAUWHL010000278.1, forward strand.
AATAAAATAATCCTTTTGACCAATCTGGAGTTTAACTTTTTCGCTTGAGATTAAATCTTGAATCAGTGTGTCGCTTAAATTCTCGTTGTAAGATACTATGACAAAGTCTATTTTTGGAATTTTTTTGTCTATTTTACAGTTGATTGAATAAGGTCGAACCTCTTCGTATTCGTGAAGTTTATGGACTAATTCTGGCTTAATATCAGTGAGCCACTCCATAATAACTCCACGAAAGATATATCCATATGGATGATCATAAGGCTTGATTCGTCCATCTTCAGGGTACAATTCAAATGTTAATTTTATCATAATAGAAATATTCTTTATTTTTAATTAAAATTCATATATTCATAGTTAATAAAAATATCACTCTAAAGTTTCTAAATTTGGAATAATATTCTTAAAAAATTCTTTATTTTCATCTAATTTATAAATTCTTGCTATATCTTGAATATTTTCTTTTATTTCTGTCATATACGCAATTATATTTTTGGAACGCTTTTCAATTAGTTGGATTTTTTCTTTGGTCCTGAAAACATGAGCAAAATTATTTCTCTCATCCGCTAATTTCGAAATTAGAGAAAATAATTGACATTCATTAATCCCATATTCTTTAGATATTTGAGCTTGTTTTAATTTTCCAAAATAATTTCCACTTTTTTTTCTATTATCCATATCAAATGGATTTAAATCCGGTAAGTCTTCACTTTCTTGATCTCTAAAAATGTATGAAGTTTCATTATAATATTTAGAATTACCAAGAACAGATAAAAAAATTTTCTTACTTCTATTCATTTTTTAAAAAATCATTCTGTTTTAGTTTTAAAATCGTATAAAAATCTTCCGCCCGGTCTTATGAAATAAGTCTTCGAACCATCTTTCCGTTTTTTTATTCCAATCGCTCCAACTTTTTCTAAATATTTTAATTTTCCACCATACGCCTCTTCAAATTTCTTTACTTCGCGATTTATACGAATTCCACCTGGTTTATCTATTAATTTTTGTAAAATCTCAATATATATCTCTTCTATATATAATAGCGGAAAAGGAGGAATCACTACTAGTTTTCGCGATGTTTCATAGAGATAATACACAGGAAGTTGATATAGTGAGCCTAACAACACCATCATAGCAGATTCTGGCTTAAACCCTCCCGTTGCATTTAAATAAATTTCATGCGAATTTTCATGCCTTCTTATTAATCTTAATATGGTATCTCTAATTTCTAATAGACCTTTTTCAAAATCTTCTGTTCCAAATCCTCTTGCTTCTTTAAAATTTATATCAGATATCTTCAATTCATTGCGAAAATATTTTTGTAAAGTATTTGCACATAATTTTCCTGCGTTAGTATCAGTACATATAAGGTAGATCTTCTTTACTTTACCTTCTTTTAAAAAATAGCTTAAACTATTAATTTCGGCAGAATTTCGCTCAGGATTTTGCTTTAGAAATTCAAAAAATTTATTTATTATTTCTAACCAATCGTGTTTAGAATCGTCTAAGGATTTGATAAAGTCTAGATTGATTTTAGATTCTTCAGAACGTTTATAATTATAATTGCTTAATATAGATGTACCGCAAGTTATAATATGAAATTGTGGTTTTTCTTTCTTTACGTCATCTTTCATTTCTTAAACACCACCTATAATTATTGATAAAAAAAATCATTTTACAATATTACTCATATATTTTCTTGAATTTTTATCCTTTCTACTCAAATTTAATAATCCTTTTTTTAATAATAGACTTAAAAATTCAAATTCTGTTGATTCTTTTGGAATATAATTAAATAAGATTTTATTAAATTTATAATCGATAATTAAAGAATCTGAATTTAATATTTTTTCAGCAATCACTTTTTTCTTATTTAAGATTACATGATTTGAAATCAGCTCTAAATATTTAGTAAGATTATCCGAATTTATTATAAATTCAAAAATAGAAAGATTTAATATATTAGTTTTTCCTGTGCGTTTTATTTCTCTTGTTAGTTTTAATTTTTTACGATTTTGTAAGTTAAAATTAAACGCAGGTTTAAAATAATAAAGTTGAAATTCTATTTCATCATTCTTAATTAAATTATCAAATTCAACCTTATTAAAAGTGTAAATTGAATTTTTATAATTACTCCAGTCAAAAATTTTATTTTTAAATATTTCCATTCGACTATTTTTGTAAGGATTTTCATAGAAAAAATATTTTCTTTTTAGAATAAATAATTGAGATTCTTGTATTATATTAATTAATTCGTGGAGCAGTATTATTTTAGGAACTAAATCAATCCCTCCCTCTTTTAAGACCCATAAAAAATGAACTAATTTAAACCCCTTTGATATGTTATAATATAATATTATTCTTTTTTTTAAGATGTTATTAATTAAATCGCAAGACCCACCTTTTTTAATGCATAAAAAACAATTTTTAAATTTAGGACATAAATTTATTGTTTTTATTGAATTTTCAATTAACTTATTTAAGAAAATGAGAAATTCTTTTTGACTTTTTTCATTAAATTCTTTATCTTTTAAGTCAATTTCGTAAGAATAAATGATTTTTAAAAATTTCATGTTAAGATGACCTCTGAGTTAAGGCTTTGATTAGTTAATTGATATAATCAAAAGTGTTATAAAATCTATATTTCAAAATAATCGTAAAAATTTTGAGATTCAACTTCGTCTGGAAAGAGAAAATCATTTTTAGATTTCAATTCTTTAACTTTAGCATCAATAAAACTAAATTTACCCATTCCAGTAGATTTTTTCCCGCCTATTGAAATGAACCCTAACTTTACCATTTTAAATAACGCTTGTAAAACTTTAAATTCTAAAGGTTTAATTTCTTTTGAAATATTATTTATTATCATTTTAAATTGGAATTCTGCTCCTGGTTGTAAAGTTTCTATAAAAAATAACGAACCATCTTTTGAAACTTGTCTTTTTCGATTTATCGCTATACCTGGTTTTAATTTTGTTTTAAATTTTTTCTGGGTCTTCTTATTAGGAATTCCATCAGAAAAGATAATATGAGACGCTAAATCATTGCCTCCAAATATTCTACATATTACACAGGGTTTATCACCTTTCTCAATGTTGCAATACTCGGGATATCTTTCACATAAATAATTTATGTCTTTATCTAGTTTAGAAAATGCTTTGGCAATTCTCTCTGCTTCAGAACGCAATACTCCTTTAATTGAAGAACTTGGGATATAAGGATAAAAACTTTTGTCTTTTACACCTATTCTTGTCATAAGTATTCCGCTTTCAGGTGTAAATTCAATATTATCCTCGCCTGCTCCAATGTGCATTTGAGATTCTAATCTAAGGACGATGTCAATAATTAAACGGACTTTAATAGTATCTAAATCGACACCGAGTATTTTACTTTCAATCTTTACAATTTCATTCATAAGTAGGCACCTCCTTTAATGATGGATAATATATAAGATTATAACCTAGTCTTGAATATTTATTGAGTCCTATAAACTCTAAATAAGCAAGAGCTTCAATAATATTTTCATCAATATTGTCATCGTTAATCTCAAATCTATATAAAGAGCCAGGAACTGCTGTTTTTATGTGAGGTTTTGGTTGTTGTGTCTTAAAACTCCAACCGCTTATAACTTCTAAAGAACCTAATGTGTTTTTTAACGTAAATATATCGTTTATATTTGAAAGGTTAAGGTTTAATTCCTCATTTGATCTTTGCAAGGCTTTTTTTAAATCTATTTTTGGATTTGATACTAAGCCGATATTTGTTTTAAAATCAGTTTCTAGCGAAAAAATATTGGTTTTTGCTGATAATATTAATGAATTTCCACTTATCATCTCTTTAATTAATTGTTTATTTCTCTTAATTTTTTCTTTTAAATCAAGCGCTTCAATTTTTAACGAAACTCTACCAAAACCACGGCTCTTTCCACGACCAATCCGTAAAACTTTTAAAGTTTTTAAAAAATCTAAAATTTGATCGTTCTTTTCAAATAGAAGATAACTTTCAAAAATCGCTTCAGATTGAATATAATTATAAGAAAATAAATATCCTTTTAAACTACTTCTCTTTGCGTGATCAATACTGGTTGAGGTAGTAATTCTCATTTCTGGGGAACCTAATATTATATTACAATCTTCATTTCTACAGTAATTTTTTTTTAATGGTTCCATAGTTGTCTTTCTTTCACAATTAGGGCAATTAGATTTAACATATTTAGAATTTTGCCATAGTGGAAGATTATTATAAATTTTTTTACTTACATTTTCTCCCTCTACTTTTCCGCAAACTTTACATATCTGTAATAATGGATGTGATGGTACGATATCCAAATTTTGACATTTGTGTTTTTCACCTAAATTATTACGAAAGATTCCGTTTGTTATACTAAAGACATTTTGATAGATGAATTTATAAAACTCGCAATCATCCTTTAACTCGCAAGCATCACACTTGCCAAATTCTTCTCCTTTCTTACAAAAATTATCTATTATAACAGTTCCTAAAGCCCCTCTCAAAGTTACTGAAGGAATATAATTTAAAGTATCATAAAGATTATGAGATGGTGCCGTATATCCTACTAATAATGGAGATTTTAATGTAATTTCAAGTCTATATAAATTAGGTTCCTTCATTATAACCCATTTTCTGTAATATTTTTTTTATTAATTCTTCTTCTCTTGATAAATTTTTAATTTCTTTAATTTTAATTTCCATTAAACCATTACTATTTCCAAAACTACAGAAATTCATATTATTCAATGCGAATAATAACAAGGATTCTTCATCATTAGTTAAATTTTTACCGATAAGCGTGGTTTCAAATTCTATATCTGGAGGGATTTGCTCCCTTGTAAAGAGCCCTCCTTTTTCTGATTTTCCTGTATTTCTCTTAATACGAGTTTGAGTAAAATTCTTTAGTTCAATTGTGTCTTTAATTGTAGGGAAACAATCTTCACAGTAAATTTTTGAAGGTTTATTATTAGCACCAAAAATATTACAAATTATACATTTTCCGCATAATTCTTCTGTATGAACAGTTTTACAATAATTAATGTTATTATCTAAAAGAAAATGAGCAATTTGAATGGCGCTTGTTCTTAAAATACCTTTAAAAGTTGTTGCGGGGATGCATATTCTTTTAACTTTATCTTTTTTTCTCCTTAATTGAGCAATATCGGCGGAATGAATAAATTCATTATTCCCGCTTCCAATTGTCAAATGAGTTTTTGTGTTTAATATTAGATAAATTTCTAAATTTTTCATAATAAACCTCCTGTTAAAAACCTTACAAGTTCAATTGAATCAAATAACAAAATTGGTTTATTTGAATTATGATCACCAAGTAAATTAAAAAGTTTAATATAAGTCTTTAGTCCTTGAGATCTTCTTTTCTGTCTAACTGCTTGATATACAACGTAAGAAATTGCTTTCTGCTTTTCTTCAGTAAAATTTTTTGGAGGCAGCGAAAAAAACGATTGAATTCTCTTTGCCTTGTTCCTAAAGTCTTTTAAAATCTTATAATTCAGACTTTTTTCCTCATAAATGAAATTATATAAATTATCATAATTTTCTTCTAAATTCATCTCTAACTGGTGGTTTGGATC
>JAUWHL010000247.1 GCA_030605895.1 Promethearchaeota archaeon
TATCTGATTATCTTCAAATTCTTTATGTTAATAAATTAAAATATATTAAATATCCTGAGAAAATTGAAGTTTGCAGAGTACAAAAAGAAATTGATGAAATACTAAAAGAAGAACATGATATAACAGATTATTTTTTAAAAAGCAATGAATGGGAACAAATTCAAAATACTAAAAAGTGGGAAAAGACACAAATTCAAATTACACGAGAATTAATAGCAGATAAATTCCTTAAAAAATATAAATGTTAAAAATATCATTCTTATTATTATTTATTATAATAAATAAGAGATGAGAGGATATTTATTCTTAAACCATCAAATCAAAAGAGTTATTATAATGAAAAGTTTTTTCCGGGTGCACAATTCTTTCCAAGGGCTCTTTTATTTTTTCAAATAGATGAGAAAAGACAAAATTCTTTAGTAATATCTTCTGATGCAGAGATTTTAGCTAGTTCAAAGAGTAAGTGGAAATTTAATTTCGATAAGAAAGAAATTGAAAAATTATTTCGTTTTAAAACAATTTTAAATAAAGATCTAATATCATTCTTTATAAAGCGAAAAAGAGATATATTTCTTCCTGTAAATGAACAATTTGAATTTGATCTTGATTTTTTACAGAATTACCCTAAAGCTCTGAGTTTTTATAAAGAAATGAATAATGTTTATCAAAAAAATAAGAAGGAAACTAGTACAATTAACACTTTGTTTGAGAATATAAATTACTGGAATAAACTAAAAAAACAGGTTAATAACAAGTCGTACATCGTCGTTTATAATGCAAGTGGTTCAAACTTGAAAGCAGCTGTCATAGATAATGATAATCAGAAAGTAATCATTGGATCTGAAAATTATTATTATTCCACCGATTCAGAAAATGAAGCTTATTACTTATCAGCAATTTTAAATGACCCTAATTTATCAAAGAATATAAAATTAATAAAAAGTTCAAGACATATTCATAAGAGACCTTTTATGTTTCCAATTCCTCTCTATAACAAATCTGATCCTTTACATAAACAATTAGCAAAAACAGGTAAGAAATGCGAGTTATTAGTCTATGATTTAGTTATGAATAATCCTAGTATAAACTCCGAAAAAGTCAAGATGTTTTTACATCAAAAGTTAAAGAAAATTCAAAATTTAACGGAACAAGTTTTTTTTACATAATGATTTATTATTTTTTTACGAAACTTTATCTTTCTGAATTAATTTATCTAACATGATAATGTGTGAAAAAGTTAACGTGATAGTGAAAGAAAAAATTGAGTTTTATCGAATTAGGAATAAGTGAAAAAAGTAATAGTGCTTTAAAAAGATTAAATATTTTAAAACCTACACCTGTACAGAAAAAAGCAATCCCACTTGTTTTAGACGGCAATCATATAATGGCACAGGCTCGAACGGGAAGTGGTAAAACACTCGCTTTTATTCTCCCTATTATTGAGCAGTTAAAGTACATTAAAAATGAAGCATTAATTTTAGTCCCCATAAGAGAGCTTGCTAAGCAAATTAATAGTGTTATTAAGGATCTAGGGAATCCTAGAGTTAAGTCGATGACTATTTATGGTGGTGTCTCTATAAACAATCAAATTCAGAAATTAAAGAAAGGTGTCAATATAATTGTTGGTACGCCGGGTAGAATCATTGATCTTTATAAAAGAAGGGAACTTAGCCTCAATAATATCCGTTTTGTTTGTTTAGATGAAGGAGATAGATTATGGGACATGGGTTTCGCTCCAGATGTGAAATATATTTTAAGTAAAATCCAATCAGATTATCAATTTATGCTTTTTTCAGCAACTTTGGATTCTGATATGAGAAAATTAGTTAAAAAGCATACAGGAAATAAATTTGAATTTTTGAATTTAAGTCGTGATAATTTAACTGTTGGGAGTACAACTCAAGTCTATTATTTAGTAGAAAGGTATGAGGAAAAATTTAAAACTTTTGTTAGAATTTTAAAGCTTGAAAAACCACAGCATGCGCTAGTATTTATAAATACAAAGAAAACCGCAGCTTGGTTAGAAAGAAGAATGAAAAATTATAAGGGTATTAATCTCAAAGTAGGAATTATTTCAGGAAATTTATCACAATTTCAGAGAGAAAGAATGCTACAGAGATTTAGGGACCGCCATATTAATTTACTTATAGCAACTGATGTAGCTGCTAGGGGTCTTGATATAGATAATATATCTCATGTTATAAATTATGATATTCCTAAGTTTCCTGATAATTATATTCATCGAATAGGACGAACATCACGAATGAGTAAAAAGGGAGTTGCGATTACTCTTTGTTTAAAAGATGAATATGAATATTTATGTAAAATTGAAGGTTTAATCGGTAAAGAAATCAGATTAAGAACCTTACATAATAGAGAACAGAATAATTATCATAACCCCTTTTATTGAAGTTAAAGTGTTAAGCAAATTTTTCTTTCCAATTTTCTATTTCAACTAAAAATTCATCTTTAATTTCATCTTCTAATGGTTCTTTTATAGATCTCAGTTTACTTATCCATTGTCTTATAACATTCATAGCTACAGCCCCATGAGATTTTAATACAATATCTGCGATGTCCTGCAATTTTTCGCTTAATTCATTACCATTAAGAGTTGATGCATTTTGTATCAAGTTATTAAATTTTTCAATTAATGTTCCTCCATTTCCACTTTCTTCTACAGGTTCTTCAATCATTTTTTCTGAATCACCAGTAGTAGAAGAATCTTCTTCATCTTCAAATTGGGATTGGGCTAATCCAGGACTAATATATTCTTCTTCAAAAATTGATGCCGTTGTTTCTTGTTTTGATGTAATACGTTGAGATTGGTCATGAGTTTCAATAGATTCTTCTTTTGTTAATATGCCAGAAGACAAAGATTGTTGTAATAATCCTTTTTTCCAACTTAAAAGGTCTTGCTTAATTTTTTCTTTAAAAGGTTCTTCTAGAGTCTCATCAACCGTGCTCAAACTCTGTTTCCATTCAATTATTTCAGAATATCCCTGTAATTTTAAAATAACATCTATAAATTTATCAATTTGTTCACATATTTCTACTCCTTTAAGTTCATCAATCTTATCAATTAATAATTCAAATAAATTGTCAACTTTATCTGGATCGAGTGGCTCAATTTCTGAAGACGTAATCTCTACTTCCACTTCACCTTCAGCCTCTTCTTCTAAAATTGGAGGTCTAAATTCAGGAGGATAAATCAATTCTAGGGTAGAGAATTTTTTATTTAATTTATTGAGTTCATTAATAACATATTCTTTCATTTCTTCATCTAAAGGCAGATAAGATTTTTCTAATTTGCCCATTAATAATTTTAGTTCTAAAATATCAAGAGAGATTCCATCCTTTTCAAAAACAACATCTATTAACCTTTTTAATCTCTTACTGATTTTTCTTCCCGGATAATCATTAATATTTTCAATAATTTCATTAAAACCTCTATTGATTTCAATTTCTTTAGAATGTTTTGCTTTGTTCTTTATATCTTCAATTAAAGGTTTAAATATTTCGAGCATAGGTGAATATGTAGTGAAAAAGCCACTAATTTCATATGTGGGTTTAATACTTGTTTTGTGAGAAACTCCAAGAATTAAATAAGAATTATCTCCAAGAATAACAATAACATTATTGTTCATTAACTGTAAATATTCAGTATTCGCTTTATTTGCTAAAGCTATCGCAAGTATGTTATCATGAGATTCCGATGAAATTATTTGCAGTTGTAATCCAATAGAGGAAGGTTTTTCTTCAGAGATTTTCTCTTTTAAATCACCAATTAATTCTTTTTCTGGTTCTTCCTCTTTTTTCTTTTTTTTTAAATATTCTTTTTTCCATTTTTCGATGTTCTCCAAGAGTAGATATTGTGTATTCGAATCTAGATGTTTTCTAATAACTAAGAGTCTATTCAACCAACCCTGTATACTATCTATAGCCTCAGATTCTGGATTTACTCCTGAAATTAATGATAGAACCTCGGCAATATCATGACTTAATTCAAATCCCTTTAATTCTGATACTTTTTTAGAAGTAAGAGCGAGTTTATCTTCGATTTCTTTTTTCTGCTTTTTAGTAATTGATGTTCCTTTACGCTCAGGTTTTTTGGGTGTAGTCTTTTTTATAACAGCTTTTTTATCTAAACTGAGATCTTCAGTGTAATCTAACTCTAATTTCTCTAAGGGAATAAATGTTTTGATATTAGGAACAATAATTGTTAAATTGTTAGTACATTTGTCGAATAATATCGAAACAATTTCTTTAATTTTCTCATAACTATTAATATTCCAAAATTTTTCCACTGAAACCTTATTTACGTTAATATAACTTGTTAAAAAATTATTTAATGATTTTTTAATCGATTCCGTTTTATCTGAAGGGATGGATTCTAACCCAATAGGGATTTCATTAACTCTTTTTTCGATTGACTCCCCTAATCCTCTTATAAATAATTTAAATGCCTCAATTTGAGAAGGTTTGTCAGGAGGAGCCATTTCTTTCACGATATCTCTAAATTGGGTAAACATATTTGTTACAATTTCTTCTGATTCTGAAATTTTTTGCTTAACTGAATTAATAAGTTTATTAAAATCAAGAGCATCCACCGCGGATTGCATTTTAAGGGGGGAAATTAATCCTATAACTTCATTTAATATCACTTGGGCAAATTTTTTTACATTATCTTCAACTTCAGTCAATATTTCTGTTGTTTTGATGGAACTATCTTGAGTACTAATAGCATCGATTAAATTTCCAGTAATACTTTCAATATCTTGGTATAATGATTCGCGAAATCTCTCTACT
>JAUWHL010000060.1 GCA_030605895.1 Promethearchaeota archaeon
GTTATTTTTTTAATTTTGGATTCATACTTTCTTATCTTATCTAAAAACTCTGTGTACTCGATGAATTTTTCTTCTTCAATAATTTTATTATCTCCTCTAAAAAAGTAAAGCCTAAATATAGAAATTAATGTAAAAATAAAAAAAATTGGATTTTAATAAAAATCAAAAAACTATAGGGTTAAATTTAAGATATAGAAAATTATAGACAGAATAACTAAAACATATTCAAACAGTTCTTCAAAAAGAAGAATTCATAGTTTTCTTAGACGAATAAATCTAAAGAAATAATATTAAATATTATAACGATTATATAATAAATAATTAAAAAAATTTTAGGTGGTTGTTATAAAACAAGTTTCAGAATTATTAGATACTGGATTGTATGAAACATTTTCGCCTGTTAAAACAATGACTGTAGCCGATTTATTAATAGAACTTAATCTTGAAGATAAATTTTTTGGAATCCTAGTAAATGGTAAAAAAGCAACACCAGAAACGAAGATAGGGAAAGAAGACGAGATTATTATACTTCCCCACATAGCAGGCGGATTTTAGATCAAAATTAAGATTTTTATTTGATTTTCTCTTTTTAATGAATTAAATTTAGAAGATAATTTATTTTAATTCAATTTTAAGCAAATCTTCTGCTAATATTGTATTTGTAAAAATTTCTTTAGCTTCTTCTAGTAAAATTAAAGCATCAGATTGGTATCTTGCGGAGATATGGGTTAAGATTTTTATTTGATTTTCTCTTTTTAATGAATTAAATTTAGAAAATATTTATTTTAATTAAATAATCCCTTTTTCCACGTAAATATCTTCGTGTTCTATTCCCAATCGAGATATAAATTCATCGTATAGAGTTAATGTTTTCATTTTTCCCTCAGCACTCCGATATATGGTCTGTTCTTTCATTTAACTTTCCGATTTATATTGTAATTATTTTAAATGATTTAGAAAAAACTAAAAAGAAGTTATAATTATCTTATTAGATTATAAAGATATGTTTTAAATTTAACTGAATTTTAGATTTTCAATTCGCACCTTGCGAGTTTTATGCGAAGCATATTCCGATTTTAACTTCAAATAAAAAGTTTAATTCTTTACATTTATAGTAAATCGGATTTATAATATTAACTAGCTAGAAGAACTAAAGAGTAGATTATATATGCCTAAGATGAAAAAAAACCAACAAAAAAAAGGACGGAGGAGTTACACACCCTCTCCAACTCCAACAGTATCGAGAGTAAAAATGCCTTATAGAAGGAACGGAGAAATGTTTGCGCGGGTTGTTGAGATATTTGGTCAAGAACGGATGGGTGTTTTTTGTGAGGATGGAAAACACCGTATTGGGAGAATCCGAGGAAAAATTAAAAAAAGAGTGTGGATAAGAAAAGGGGACTTAATTATAATTAATCCTTGGGAATTTGAAACACCCGTTGATGGTAAATCAGAGAAATGCGAACTATCTTGGCGATATTTACGACACGAAGTTTCTTATTTAGAACGTAATAGAAGAATTCCTAAAATTTTAGATATTAATAACATCCCCCACTTCTAAAAATATTTTTTCTTCAAGAAATAAAAAAAAGATAAGATTCGATAACAATCGCAGAACAAGGTCTTACTAATTACTACCTACTACTTATTAAATATTATTATATTTTATTGATTTGTAACAATAAGAAGTCTAATATCGAAAATCTCGAACTTGAGCAGGAGCGGCTTCAGTTACTACTACTTTACTCGCAGCAGAACCTTTATCACCTTGAGTGATCTCAAATTCTACTTTATCATTTTCATTTAGTGTAGCATATTCATCACTCTCCTTAACAATGGCACTGTGATGAACGAATATATCTCCTTCTTCTTCAGTTGATATAAATCCATAACCTTTACGGTTATTAAACCATTTAACTGTACCTTCGGTCAATTTTAAAACCAATTTTCACATAAATTAAATTTTTTTATCAGTTCGTATTGAACTATTGAAGAAAATGAATTATGTAGTAAATATGTTATGAATTTCCAATGATTTGTTGAAAAATTCATAGCGTTTATTTGATTTAAAAAAGTTTATAAAAAAAAGTCATTACTTTAATGTAATTCGTAATAGATCTTTAGCTATTATAGTGTTAGGAAATATTTCTTTTGCTTCTTCTAGTAAAATTAAGGCATCAGATTGGTATCTTGCGGAGATATGGGTTAAGATTAGTTGTTTTGCATTCATTTTTTTAGCATCTATTGCAGCATCAACAGAGGTTGAATGCTTCTTCTCCTGAGCAATTTCTGCAAGTGCTTTTGCAAATGTTGCCTCATGGATTAAAATGTCTGAATCTTTTCCTAATTTTATTAATGAATCACAAGGTTTTAAATCTCCTGAGTAAGTGATTTTTCTTCCTGGTTGTTTAGGACCAACAATTTTTTCCTTAACTGGATTAATAGATTTTCCATCAAAGTGAATAATTTGTCCTTCTTGTAATTTTTTCCATAAGTTACTCTCAGGAATACCTAAATCTCTGGCACGGTCAGGATTGAATTTACCGTATCGTGGTTTTTCAATAAAAGCATATGCGAAAGTGATTACAGAATGTTCTACTAAAGCATATTTTATTGAAAAGTATTTAGAATCTAATACAATATTACCATTCATCTTGATTGTCTTCCTTGGTATCTCGGAATCTAATCCATCAAATTCAATTAATTCTTGTGTTTCATGATCGATTTCTATAATCTTAAGAGGATAATTAGCTTTTAATCCAAGAATTTTTTTATGGATGTATAAATAAAGAAAAAGATTTCGGGGACCATATATCATCATTGGAGCAGTTCTGTCATTTAAACTCAACCGAAATAAAAATCCGGGAAGTCCAATGAGATGGTCACCGTGGAAATGCGTGATAAAGATTTTCATTGATTTATTAAACTTTAATCCTGCCTCATCAAATTTACGCTGGAAATCTTCTCCACAGTCAAATAAGAGAATCTGATTTCTATATCTCAAAGCAATACTAGAGAGATTACGTTCTTTAATAGGTGTGGCAGCAGCACTACCCAAAATAATAAGTTCCATTTTAACAAGTTTAAATCTTTTTTCGTAACTGAGAGATTTCTAATTTTTGTTCGCTATTTAGTTTTTCCAGAGAATCCGTCTTATTTTTAAGCTCTCTAACTCTCAAAGCTAAATTAGGATCTTCTTTCTTAGGGTGTAATTGTGTTTGAATATTGAAAGTATCCAATTGGTGTTGTAAATCACTAAGTTTTTGATCCTTTAATCTTGCTTGATTTTCTAATTGTCTATATTTTGTTTTAATTTGAACAGCTTCATTTTTAATTGTTTCAATTTCTCCTTCTTTTGTGTCTAGTTGTTTTTGAAGAAAAATTGCCATCTCTCTTTGCATCTTTAATTTACCTTCTAACTCATTTTGGTTACCACTTAATTCTGGTGTCTTTACTAATTGACTTTTTCTAACCTGTTCTTGAAGTGATTTTATTTGTAATTTGGCTTTATTTAATTTGTTTTGTAAATCTTCTTTTAATGTTTTAATCATTTGATTAGAGGAGTCATCATTTAGTTCAAAATTAGCAGCAATATCGGCTTTTTGTAAAGAAATAACATTATTCTTTAATCCTTCAATTTCTTTATCTTTTGATTTTAGTAATTCATTTAGTTCATTGATTTCTCTTTCTAAACCTTCATTCTTCGTAATTTCTTTAAGTTCTTTTTTACTTTTTTTAACTGATTTTTCAAGTTTTTGTTTTAATTCAGTTACTTGTCTTTTAGATTTGTTTAGTTGTTGTTGGAGATCTTCTATTAATTTTTTAGTTAATGAATCACCTTTTTTATCATCAGAAGCAGTGCTAAAATCTTTTATTTTTTGATTTAATTCTAATATTTCTGATTTCAAGATTTCAATGTTTTTTTCTTTTTCTTTTAATTTTTCGTCAAAAGCTTGGCTACTGACATTTTTAGCTCTTAATTTACTAATTAATGATTGTTGTTTGTTTATTTTTTCTTGTAAATCTTTAACTAACGCATTAAGTGGTGGTTTACTTCTTAGATCTTCAACTCTAATAACAGATGATTCCTTACTTCGGGATTTTATTCGTTCTAATTTTTGTTGAAGTTGTACTTTTTCTTTTCTTAAAAATCCCATATTATTCTTTAATTCTCTAATTTGCCTGTCTTTTTCATCGCGCTCAATAGCCAATTTTGAATCTGTTGCTTGTCTTTTTTTGCTTTTCTTTGTATTGTCTTCATCGGGAATAAGAGCTTCTAATCTCATAATTGTGTCTTCTTGTTCATCAATTCTATCAAGAAAATTATGAATTTCGTTATCTTTTTTGCTAAGTTCTGCTTTTAAACCTTTGATACGAGCTTTTAATGTATCTTCAGACATTATGAAGAATCACCTTTATATTAGAATAATACAATTTTAAAAATTAAAATTTATCTGATTAAAATCTTTCCCAACTTTTCTCCAAACAATATTTTAAATTAAAATATTTAATATATAGCAAAATCTTTAATAGAAAAATTATTGATTTTCTTGATTAAAGGGAAAAGGCTCAAGAAATTGAAAATTATAAATATACCAAATAAAAGTAAAAATAATATAAATGGAATATGTAAAGGCGGCAAATAAACTCGATTAAACAAAAATAAAGAATTAATAATCATCCCAAATGCTAAACTTAAGAGTAAAGAGGGGATTAGAACAAAGAGAGATTCTAAGAAAAGAATCTTTTTTAAAGATCTAGTTTTTGAACCAATAGCACGCATAATTAAGAAATCTTTTGCTTTCTCCATTAAACCCGCTTTTTGATAATTATATAAAGAAAAGATAGCAATTATAGAGATTATAAATATCGACAACATAGGATATATTGATAAATAACCTAAGTAATCTATATTCTCTTGAAATGTACTATCCAATCTTAAATGAGTGAAATTTTCTCCAATATTCTGAGAAATGTTTTCAAGCTCAATTTTAATTCCATTGTAAGCACCAGGACTTAGCTTTAACATTACTATGTTAATTTCTTGATTTGTAAGGTTTAATATTTTCCTAGATTCTTCAATACTTACATAAGCTGCCCATCCTGAATAAAAGCTATCAATTACTACACCAGAAATATGGAATATCTTACCAGAAGAAGTCAATTCTATGCTTTGATCTAAAGCATATTCGAAAAAATTATAAGCCAAACCATCTCCAATAGTCATATTATCATAAGCATCCTCTTCAGTGAAGAATTTTCCTTCGATCTCAAAATTTTGAATTATCTTTGCTGGATCAATACCAATAATTGGAATAGTGCTAATTCGATTTTGACCTACAATTATATACCTACCATCATTAGAGATATGAATTCCCGTAAGTTCTTCGACTTTATTAAAATCTATTAGTCTCTCATCTATTCTCTCGATTTCTTCGATGTTATTTAAATCATGTAAGTCACTTAAATTAAAAAGGTACTGTGAGTCTATAAAATCAATGCTAGTTTCATCAATTAAAAGTGTAGGATCAGAAAACATCTTGTACATTAAGGAATAGTTGTAGATAACGTCTTCATGTCCTATTATTACAATATTTTCACTTTGGGATTTTTTAATCCATTCTTGAGAGGATAATCTTAGAAGTATTGCCCCTAAGCTTAATGTAAAGATCATTAATCCAATTATAGAGAATATGATTAGATATCTCTTAAATTCACCTTTTTTTCTTAATGTATTAACGATAGCAATTTTAATATTAAATCCGATTGAAGTTAACCATTTGGGAATGAAGCTTAACTGTTTACCCGCATTGTAATTATAAGGTATATCCTTTGAGAATGTATTGATTATTTTTTGTTTTCCAATTTTTCTGAGTGTATAACCTGTTATTAGAAAAATTCCAAATATACACGAAAAAAACAAGATGGGCGTATAAACTAAATCAATAATTATTATAACCGGAAAATTAAAAAAATTCATGATTAAAGCAAAAATTCCAAATATTATCAAACCCAAAACTAATCCAATTAAAAAACCCGTAAAAAATAGGATGTAAGCTTCAACTAAGTAAAAACCATATAACTTTCGGGGGAGTGTGCCTAAGGATTTCATAATTGCAATATCTCTCTTTTTAGAAATAATTAATGTAGTTGTAACAGCAACGATTATAACAAAGGCTAAACAAATGAATAATATTTGAATTAAGTTATTAAATTCTTTATAGATTAGATTTATTCCGCCAGAAAAATAAAATTTATTTTGATATGTAGCTTGAGTGAGTATATTTATACCTAGTGATGAGGTAAAATATATTAAGAACTCTGTGAATGCGATAATTATTGTAATAATTATTAAAAATGGATAATTAGAATGTCTTTTCCTGTAAAAATCTTTTAATGCAAAATCGAATGATGACATTTTGTTTTTTTTTCTTAATTTTTATTGTCATTGATTATTTCTTCTTTTATTATTTTTCCATCGTCAAATGAAATAATTGTATCGGCTAAACTTATTAAATAATCATCATGAGTAGCAACTATGATGGTTCTGATGCTATTTTTTAAATCTTTAAAAAGATCTCCAATAAATTGACTAGTCTTCTTGTCTAAATTTGCGGTTGGTTCATCAGCAATAATAATTGGAGGATCATTTGCTAATGCTCTCGCTATCGCTACTCTTTGTTGTTCTCCAGCTGATAATTGAAATGGAAGATGTTCCCTTCTATCACTAAGACGCATTTGGTTTAATAAAAGCAATGCACGTTTTCTTTGTTCTCTAAATTCTACTCCCGAAAGATTCATAGGAAACATAACGTTTTCCTCAGCAGTAAGAGTACTAATAAGATTATAATTTTGAAATACAAATCCAGAATTTAATAATCTCCACGTTGCTAATGATTCTTCTTCCATATCTGAGATTTTGACACCAAAACAGTATATAATTCCACTTTTAGGGGAATCTAATCCTCCTAATAAATTTAATAATGAAGTTTTACCAGCACCACTAGGACCTTTTATTACTAAAAATTCTCCTCGATATATTGATAAAGATACATTATCTACTGCTCGAACGATAAAATTACCAATTTCATAATCTTTAAATAAGTTTTTAGTTATTATTGCATGGTTCTTATCGATTTCTCCTATAAAATTAGCTTCAATCAATTTTTCATTTTCGTTTTCCAAATTTTCCTTTAAGAGTTCC
>JAUWHL010000321.1 GCA_030605895.1 Promethearchaeota archaeon
AGGAGCCGCGGAAGAGAAAATTGGAAAATTTACAGCTTTGCCAGAAATTGGAATATATCGATATCAGAAGATCCGGTTTCAAATAGTCGAGATGCCCCCTATTATGGAAGGTGCTTCTGATGGGGTCGGAAATGGAAAAGAAATATTATCACAACTTAGAGCAGCAGATTTATTATGTTTTTGTATAGATTTATCAAGAAATATTGAAGAACAGATGAATTTATTATTGAATGAATTATCTAGAGCCGATATTCGAATAAATCAATCACCACCTCCTCTCACAATTGAGAAAACTGGTGCAAACAAGATTCAAGTGCTCTACATGACTAAAGAGGCAAAAGAAATTGAGAGGATGGAGAAATTAACAGAAGAAATAAAAGAAGTTGTATATGCAAATGGAGTTCGCAACGGGATTATAAAAATTTATGGTGAGATCACTCTTGATAATATAATAGATGTTTTAACTCCTTCTGTTGTATATAAGAAAGTAATAATATTAGGAACTAAAGGAGATCTTTCTCATACTCAAGAGGTTTTTGAAAACTTAAAAAAGAGCTATAATGATAAATTTCCTATAATTTTAGGTACAAGTTTTCAAAAAGAAAACTTTCCTCAAGAATTTGGTGATATAATCTTAAAATTCTTAAAGAAAATTAGGATATATACTATGAGTGGTGGGATAATTGCTCAACAGCCGTTAATAATGGACCTTGGCTTCAATCTTAGTGTCAGAGTTAAAGATGTAGCAATAAAAATTCATCGCAGTTTTTATGAATCATTCGACCATGCAATAGTTATAAGAGAAGGAGAACGACAAAAGCGCAAAAAAGTTGGTTTAGATTACACTTTAAATGATAACGATATAGTAGAAATACATATAACTTAAATTTCTTTCAATTATACAATTTTACTCTAAGCAGAAGTGTTATATAAGAAATCTGAATATTATTTTATATATATTTAATTCAATTTATTGATATTTAAAATGAATTATAAAGGAATCTTAGTATTTTTATTAATTTTCATTTTTCAAGCTAATTTGTTGTTCTTAGAAAATAATATTATATATCACAAACAAAGAGAATATGAGAGTCATAATTCTTTTTTCATCAATTCATCTAATTTCACAAATGAAGATTCTTGGAATTGTACTTGGGGTAATAGTCATGGTGTAAATGGTGAAGCAATTGCATTTGATTCTTCAAATAATGTTTATCTCGCTGGAGAAAGATATGGTCTTGAAGATATCGATCCTATTATTTTTTTACTTAAATATAATCAATCAGGAACACTACAATGGAATTATACCTGGAAAAGGTATGAGGATTATTGCATAGGACTTGTAATAGATGGTTTCGATAATATTTATATCACCGGAAATTCATATAATTATAGTATGGGGCGCTACGATATTTTTTTACTTAAATTAAACACATCAGGACAAGAAGAATGGACACGTATTTGGGGAGGTAATTCCAATGATGTTGTTAACGCAATAACAACAGATATTTTAGGTAATATTTATCTTTTAGGACAAACATCTAGTTTTGGTGGCGATGACGAATTACTTCTGGTAAAATACAATAGCTTTGGGATACTTCAATGGAATATATTTTGGAACGCTGATGTTCGTGGTTGTGCAATTTTAATTGATTCTTCCAATGATATTTATATTGCAGGAATATATTACATTCATAACTATGAAGATCTTGGGTTAACACAATACGAGATATTTCTATTAAAATATAATAGTGATCGCATTATGCAATGGTTTCAGAAATGGAGCGTAAATGAATATGATCGGCCAATGCTAATAGACTCTTCGCTTAATCTTTACATTAGAGGGTATACTAATAGCAGTAAAAATATTTTGGCTAAATATAACAGTTCTGGTGTTTTCCTTTGGGAGCATATTTTAAATCAGACATCTGGAGACTATGAAGATATTGCTTTAGATTCATTTGAAAATGTTTATGTAACTGGAACAAATTCTATAAACCGCGATGATTCTGAAATATTTATAAGAAAATTTAATAGTTCTGGTATTTTGTTATGGGAAAAATCAGTGAAGGGATTGGGTTCAGGGAGTTTTAGTTGCAATGCAATCAATTTGGATTCAACAGATAATATATATATTACTGGAACAACCTATAGAAGTGCATTTATCGTTAAAAATCCTCAATTAGGCTCATTAACACCTATTACGCCATTTTCTTATTCATATACTATACCCTTTCCTGATTTGAATTGGAATTTTATTATTTTGGTGTTTTCTATAGGTGGAATTACATTATTTTTATATAAATTTAGAATTAGAAAAAGAGAAAAGTTAAAGTAAGTAAACCTAGTTCGATTCTGCAATCGTTCTTTGAGAAGGAGAACGACAAAAGTGCAAAAAAGTTGGTTTAGATTACATTTAAAGTGATAATGATATAGTAGACATATACATGACCTAATACTTGATGTTTTCTATTAAGTTTGGAATCTTTTTAATCTCTCTTATATAATTCTCATCTAGGTTGGATATACCTTCTGCAATATTTTTAATACTTTCCAGACTATAGATTAAATTCTCTAAATAATCAATAAGATCTCCTTTAAAAACCAATATCTTATATTCTTCAATTAAATAATTAGAAATTTCTTCAATTGTCATTTTATCTTTAACACGTAAATTAAGTATTAATTTTTCCAAATTCAATCGGCCACAATCGCAATATGGATTATCCTTACAGGTACAATTAAAAATATCACTTGTCAATTTCATTATAAAGTCAATGAAATCACGGGAGAATGTTTTTCTTTTCTTAACATAGTCCGCATTCATTAAAGATAACACGCTAGCACTAAATAAATTGTTTGAAAAATATTTCATATTGACATTCTTTGATAAATCAGCAACTAAATTTTTAGATAAATAAACATTTCTGAGAAATTCTAAGTCTAATGCAATATCTAAAGGTTTTTCTAATTTATTTTGTAATTTTTTAATTATTTCAAGACTATCACCAACAGTTAAAAAAGAATTAGCAATAGCTCTTCCTAAACGGGTTATTTTTATAGTTAAATCTTCCTTAATTCGTATTAAATTAAAAGATATTAATTTCTTCAAAATTTCTTCCAGATCAAAATAATTATTAATTAAATGGTTATAAAATTCAAAGATAATTTCCTTTGCGATCCACTTATTAAAAATAGCTATAAAAGCAAGAATTTCTGTTTGAGATTTATCCTCGTCAGGAATGAGCTCATAATCTTTAATCTTTCCATTTAATAATTTTATTGCAATATTTTCTTCAGTAATTTTCATTTTAGGAGAATATACTTTTCCAGGCTCAACAAGTATATATGCTAAACCTTTTTCGTGTTTTTTTAATCTCCCTGATCTTCCAAGCATCTGTTCAAATTCAGCGACGGATAACCAATTTATACCCATAGCTAAAGACTCAAAAATAACTTGACTAGCTGGAAGATCCACTCCCGCTGCTAATGCTGCAGTTGCTACTACACCCATAATCCTCTGAAATTGAAATTTTTCTTCAATAATTTTTCTTTCCTCATTTGTTAACCCTGAATGATAAGCAGCTACATTAATCCCTTTATTTTGTAAATAGGATGAAATTGATTCACACTTTTTTCGAGTATTTGTAAATACAATCGACTGACCTTTAAATCCATATACAGATTTCATGGAAAAAGCAGCTCTAATTAATTTCGAAATATACTTTTGTTTTTGAGTTTCGTTTCGGCATAGTAATAAATGACGCTCAATTGGAACTGGACGATTATCATACTTAATTAACTCACAATTTAATTTTTCTGCTAATAACTCTGGTTCTCCTAAGGTAGCACTTAAATATAGGAAGTGAGAATCAAATTGTGTTTTTAACCTAGCTATTAAACCATCTATTATGAATCCGCGTTCTGGATCGATTAATGTTTGAACTTCATCAATGATTATTGTACCAATATCTCCTAAAAGCTCTTTTTTTCCACTTCTTAAAATATAATCGATTGCTTCATAAGTTGCAATAACTACATGAGCATTAACTAAATTTTTTATATTGTCTTCATCTCTTTTTCCAAATAGAGATTCTCCAACTCTTTTTATCACTTTTAATTTAATTGATTTATATTTTTTTTTAAATTCTTCTGTTCTTATATTGGCCAAAGCCACTATCGGTACTAAATATAGCATTTTAGCATTTCTATCATTTAAAACTTTTGATATTCCTGCCAATTCTCCCACTAATGTTTTACCACCACTTGTAGGTGCTATAATTAATTGATTAGTTCGTTCCGTTAATAACCCTTTTTCAATAGAGATTGCTTGTACTGGTAATAGAATAGTTAAATTTAATCCTTTCAATATTTCTTTAAACATTGGAGGAATGTCCAGATTGTCTATTTTTTGATTAAGATATTTCTTACTGATTGAGGATGTTTTTTCAACATCATAAAGGGTTATTTCACGGGATCTTACGGGATCAAAATCTGCCCTAAAAACATCTAATACTTTTTTGACATCTCTAAATTTGAGAATCATATGCATCAAAAAATTTTTTAACTTAAGACTGATTCTCTCTTGGGAAATCATCCCTGTTAGCTTAATTCTATTCACAACAATTTCATAAGAGCATTCAGAACAAATTATTTGATTTTTTAAAGATTTAATTTGAAGATTCTCATTTAGTAAAGTAAACTTTTTTTTATCTAAACATGAATCGCATATAGTTAAATTTATTATTTTATCTGTATCATATTGAAAACTACTTAACATGTCTCTAACTGGCAATATATCCTCAGAATTAGTTTGGTTTGAAAAAGCAATAAATTTATTTTTATCTGAAAGAATGAATTTTCTTAATAAGCGTGGATCGATTGGTTGTGAGCTTCCATCTTTCTCAATTTTATTGAAATTCAGAGGACGCATTTTGTTCTTAAAGTCTAATCCAAATATTACGGTTCCTTTAAAAAATGGTTCATTTACATATGTAAATGTAAATCTCTTTTTCTTAAATGATTTGAGATAAAAGAAATTTATATTAAAAAGTAATTCTTTCATACGTTCACGATTTCTATCCAAAACAATAAAAAAACTTCTTGAGAAAACGCTCAATTATGAAACCCTTTGTAGACAATAATAAATTAGAACGAATTCGAACAATTCAAGTTTTCGAATTTGTGAAAAAATAATTAGAAAAAAGACTAAGATATGAAATAATAAAAAGGAAGTAAAAAATTAAAACCCAAAAACTTCTTTGATTTTATTATATACTTCTTTGATTTGTCTAAGTTTAGCCTCATCGCCTTGACTTAGAAAATGTTGCAGCCACTCTGCCAAACCATTATTCTTAATCCATTCAAGGAAATATTCAACTGACTGACGTTCCTCAGCAGACATTTTTTATTCTACTTTTCTCTTATATTTGATTTGATTATTAATTTTCTTCTATATAAAAATTATAAATCATTCTATTTTATATTTTTATAATTCCAAATCAATTAAATAAAGTTAGTAAAATTTTGAATAAAATTTTTTGGTGAAAATAAAATGTCGACCAGGATAAAAACACCCAATCTTGATGAAATATGGTTAAAATGGAAGCAGAAAGCTGCAAGAACTGATAAAAAAAATATGGAAAAGCAATTTGGAACAAAAGGAGCAGTTTTCTCTTTAGATGCAATAAGTGCGGCAGAATATGTTAAGGATACTCTGAAAGAAGCAGCAATATATTTCGCGGTCAAAAAATCTCTTGGTCCCGCACCAAAGGGGAAAGAAGAGAATTTGGTTACTGCTCCAAGAGTAAGCAGAGAACAATATTATTCATTTAAAGGAGCAGGGAAAATAGATAAAGAAAATTGGAAAGGTGATGAAAAAGTTCCTCACTTTGAATCAATTCAAGCTGTCTCTTGTAAAACTTGTAGAGGCAAGGGATATATTGAAGATAAATGTAAAACTTGTAAAGGAACTGGAAAAATTGAGGAAACTTTTACGGTGTTAGTTGGTGAAGAGCAAAATAAAGAAAAGAAACCCTTTTCTTATCCGTGTGGTGCTTGTTATGGAACTGGAAATAGATCAGAACCATGCAAAGAGTGTGGAGGACATAAAAATATGTACAAATATGAGATTCTTCCCGTCCCTTTCAAGACTGTAGTTACAGGCGTTCCTATATTACATAGTAGTGCCCAAACAAAATATGAGAAGGAAATCGGAGATGACCTTCATAAAATGATTGAAGATGTAGAAGGAATTAGATTTAGCGAATTTAAAGAATTAGAATCTAAAGCAGAAGCATCCTTAGGTTATATGAATAAAAATATAAGTAAAACAATCGGGTCTGCGAGAAGTGATTATAAAAAACATGAAAAAGACAAAGACGCACAGGTAACATCTCAAATTTACTTATTTCCAATGATTCAAATGTTTTGTGAAACTAAACGTGGTAGCAAGTTCGAGATTTATTCTCTTGGGTCTGGTAATAAATTTATGATTTATTCTAACTTTTAATTTTATTTTTTTTTAACTAAAGGTAATTTCCTGAATTTGTATTAAGCCATAACAAACTTTCCTTGTAAACCAAATTAAATTCTTAATTCAATTATAGAAACTTGCATATTTAAATAGATAGTCCTAAGGAGATTCTATAATATTGAAAGAGAATTATAGTAAATTTTAAATAATAATAAATTAGATAAATATTGGAACGTCTGGGTTTGAACTTATATATACTCATAATACTCTGAAAAGTATTATATCAAAGAATAAAGAAGTAGTGAATTAATAAATGGGTCTTAAAGATAAAAATGTAATAGGTTATCTTATACCAAATAATGTGTTATCAGTTTCAATTATAAGTATATTTGCAGCTTTAATTTGTGTATTAACAATGATAATTTCAATTCCAATTCCAGCAACACAAGGATTCATTAATATTGGAGACGCAGGAGTCATGTTCACGGGACTGATATTTGGACCTTTTATAGGGGGTATAGCTGGAGGCGTTGGTTCTGCATTAGCAGACATTTTCTTAGGTTATGTAATATATGCCCCTGCAACCTTGATTATTAAAGGATTAGAAGGATTTTTAATTGGAATAATAGCAAATCCTAAATATTATTATAAGAAATTAAATTATCGAGATTTTTTAGCTGTCGGTATAGGAGGATTAACCATGGTTTTTGGTTATTTTATATATGAGGTTTTACTTTGGGGTTTTGCAAGTGCTTTGTATGAAGTAATTTTAAATGGAATAATACAATTTGGTGTTGCTGGAGTAATTGCACTGTTGTTAATTGTAGGTGTTCGAAAAACTATTGTTCAAAGTTTTCCTCAAGTTTTTGACAAAATATTTATTACAAAAGAAACAGAGAACAGTGAACAGGAAAAATTTTAAAGCAATGTAATTAAAACATCTAAAGCGTCCAAAACTTTTTTACCACTATCAGTTATGAAGTATAATACATTTTTTCCTTCTTTTTTTCTGGATATTAAACCTTTTATTTCCAATTCTTTTAGATGCTGATAAATAGCTGCTAGACTTATAGTCCCCATGGTTTCTTTAATATCTGTTCCTGTTATTCCTTTAATACTTGAAAGTGAGATTTGAGATAGTATTTTTAACTTTGTAATGATTATAGAACCTTTTCCTGTAGTTTTAGTTTGTGATGAGATTGCTTCCAATATATATGGTGCTTTTAAACCACTTCCGGTAATAAGGCATACTATATTATCTTTAGAATCAAACACCTGTTTTTGATCTAATAACTGTACAGAGGCAAAAGTTAAAGCTGAAGATGGTTCTGCAAATATTCCTTCATCTCTTATAAGTTCTTCGATTGAACTTAATATTAATTTTTCAGGAACAGCAATTGCGGTTCCCTCACTCTCTTTTATACATTTTATCGCTAAATCTTTATATATCGGCTTTTTTACCAAGATTCCTAATGCAATTGATTTAGAACTTTTTGGAATTTCTTTCTTATGTTCAGAATTATTAAAAAATTCGTTTATAATTGGAGATGACGATTGAGATTGAACACCGATTAATTTTGGAATGTGATCAATGATTTTTATTTCTTTAAGTTCATTGAAACCTTTCCAAAGACTTACTAGGAGCTCTCCACTCCCCATTGGAATTATCACCCAATTAGGTATTTCAATCTGATTAATAATTTCATAAGCAATGGTTTTTTGTGCTTCTAGTGTAAGGGGATTCAATTCTGGGGTGCTTTGATAGTAATCTTTAAAATCTTTATTATCTAAAACATAATCAATAGCATCATCAACTGTTTCTCCAACAATTTTTAAATCTGAATCATAAGCAATTATTTGAGCCTTTTTGCCTAAATCAATTTCTTTAGGAATTATATTAGAGCATTCAATTCTTTCAAGAGAAGAATACGCTGCAATTGAAGCACCTTGATTTCCATTTGAAGCGCAAACTATTTTTTTAAAATCCCAACTCCTCGCATGCGATACTAACAATGCTGCTGCCCGATCCTTAAAAGAATTCGTTGGATTTGACATTTCATCTTTAAAATATAGATTATTTACATGTAATTTTTCACTAAAGCTTTTTGAAGCTCTGCAAGGAGTTCCTCCTTCACCCAAAGATATAATAAAATCTTTCTCTATGGTAGGAAACGCGAAACTATAATCCCAAAAATTATTATTGACCTTAATCTTAGAGAATTTATCTTTATTATTTTCAAAATTGGATTCAAACCATAATAGTCCTCCACATTCAGGACACTTATACTCAATAGATGTAAGTTCAAATTTTTTCTTGCATTTAATACAAGTTAAGATTAGTGGTTTTTTTATAATGAAATGACCTCTAAAATAGAAAT
>JAUWHL010000213.1 GCA_030605895.1 Promethearchaeota archaeon
GAATCCATATCAAAAGAATCGATTCCCAGATAGTATAGATTAGGGCTTGCCATATTACGCCACCCTTAAAAACATCGTAATTTCCACTTTCTAACGCACCCCCTAACAATAAAATGACCGGGGCAATTAAGATCGTGATAAGAGATATGATCCCCCAATGCCGGGCATGTGAACTAGATATCCGGCTAAACCAATCCCCCCTATAAGCTAATACACCACAGTAAAAGCAAAATGTATAATGAACAATATGGGCGAATTGAACAAAAAAGAACCACTCATCTACCGGAAAAACAAGTCGAACCACGAATGATAGAAAAGATAGAAGACCAATAGAGAGAATTATTACCCTATTAGGAGGAAATTTATCTCGAAATATGTGAATAGATTTTTGTGGGAAATAACGATCTGTAAGCACTCGGAATGCAATATAAACTCCAGCAAAAATTAATAAAACTAACAAGAACCAAAGATGTCCGAAACTAATTGTAAAATGTGTGTATTGATACTGTAGGATCTCGAGAAAAGACCAACTCTCCGTGCTATCCACCACAAAGTTCAGTATGATGTACATATTAATCGGAACAATAATAAGAGGAAACAGAGCCAAAGGAATGCCAAGACGGATCAACCGATCTTTGATAAATTTTAGTGGGCCCTTTTCTTCATAGGACCGGGGTGTGAAATACCCCGCCAGCAGAAAGAAGGTTGACATAAAGAAGGATTGATTAATGGCATTAAATAAGGTAAACATGATGGGACTGATGGGATCAGACGCTGCTTCTTTGATTGCCCAACCACCACTTCCACCGTATGCGATAGCAGCATGGTGCAAAATCACTAAGATCGTTAAAAATATCCGTAATTTATCCAAGTAAAAGAATCTTGTTTTTAAAGTTATTTTCTGTATGTCTTCATGCAGCTGATTCATCGAAACATCAAAGATTTTAGTGAGTAAATATATATTTAAACTTATTTGTTATTTTTAATTGGAATTATATTTAACGTTGAAGGAGTCCGATTCTTGAAATTCAATATAATATGTTAAATTTTTAATCATATTGAATAACAATCTATAAATTTATTTCATTTTTAAAATAATTAAAGATGGATATTGAAAAGAAAATCCCTGTACACATTGGATTGTTTGGACATATCGACTCTGGGAAGACAGCAATAGCAGAAGTACTCAGTGAAATAATTTCTACAGCAGGAATTGATGCCCATCCGCAAAGTAAGGAACGAGGCATAACTATAGATTTAGGTTTTACCAGTTTTATGCTTGATAAATATTTAATTACATTAGTAGATGGTCCTGGTCATGCTGATTTGATAAAAATTAGTGCTTCCTCAGTAGAAATTATTGATTGTGCCTTAGTTGTTATTGATATTAATAAAGGCCCCCAAGTTCAAACAGGGGAACATCTAATTTTGATTGAATCACTAAATATTAAAAGAATTATTGTTGCTATTAATAAGATTGATATATATTCTGGCGATATTGATGAAGAATTAAAAAAAATAAGAGAATTTTTCGATTCCACCTATTTTGGTTATGATGTACCAATGTTTGCCGTTTCTGCAAAAGAAAGAGTTGGGTTTGAAGATCTCAAAAGCGGTATATTAGATACGATAAAATCTTTACATATAGAAAGACATATTAAAGGAGATATTATAATTCCTATTGATCATCATTTCCCAATAAAAGGAATAGGAGCAATATTAACTGGTACAATTTTGAGTGGGATATTGAAAGTAAATCAAAATTTAGAAGTTTTGCCTGTAAAGACTTCTGGGCGAGTTAAAAGCATTCAAATATTCCACCAAAATGTTGAGATTGCTAATGCTGGAGCTAGAGTTGGGATTAATATAAAAGGCTTAGATTTGAAAAAGATTTATCGTGGTTGTTATGCTACAAGTAACCCTTATGCTTTTGATTATTGTAGTATAATTGAAGTAAAAGTAAATAATAATATATTATTCAAGCCAAAAACTGGTTTTGGAACTCAAATCCATATTACTATTGGAATGGTAACTACTGCGGGAAATATTTATCCTTATTATGATTTGGATGAAAAAAGAGTTCAAACAACAGTTTCAAATAATGATAGGGGCTTTAGGGCAATAATATTATTAAAGGAAAAAGTTTTAATCAGAAAAGAGAAAAATCTTATGCTTCTAAGTCGATTAGATTTACCTCCCACTACCTTGAGGATTTTAGGCTCCGCAGAGTTGTTGAAGATATATGAAGAACCACCAGTATTTTACAAATATAAAACAAAAAAAGGATCTATCAAAAATCCAGATCATCCTCAAGGAATCGTCTGTAATGGCTTGGCACAAAGCGCTATCGGCGCAAAAAAAATGATAGGGAAATCCTTAGAACCTCCTTTCACTAAAATTTTAGATACATTTGGTACTAAAGGTGCTGTTATCGTGGGTATTAATGGTAACGAAAAAAAGGTAAAGAAAGGGGATCCCGTTTTTCTAAAAGAATTAAGAAGTTTTCAACTAAAAAACATTTAAATTCTCTAAAATTAATATTATCTTAACAGAGGTGTTTAAAATAGAACAAGCAAAAGATTCTGAAATTGATATCAGCCAAGATATCCTAGATGAATTAATGCGTGCGTTAGAAAGATTAGAAGCTTCCACAGATTTGGAAGGAACAGCTGTAGTTTCAAAAACTGGGCTAAGAATTGCGAGTTCTGAAACTGCTGATGTTGTTTGGGATATTTATAGTGCGAGCCCAGCAACATTGATTTCATTAGGAGAAAAGATAAGTCAGGGTTTGCAGCAAGGGGAATTGAGAGATATTGTAATTCGAGGAACTAAAGGATATACAATAATTCTTGTTGGATCAGCTGATAATAATTTTATGCTATTTACGAACTGCCATAAAGGATATAAATTGGGGTACTATTTCCATAAGATTCGAAAATCCTTCAGAGAAATGGAACCCGTTTTAAAGAAAATTGAAACAAAAGATATAACATATTAGTCTCTATAATTGAGAGTTAGGATGAAATTAAGCATATTTCCAATTAACTGTATCATTATCCATCAAGTAAAAATAATTTGAGGGCATACTTGGTGGAGCATCATTATTGATCCAATATATCCATCCTACACCTATCCCATTTATCTCTTCAACAAATATGCCCCAGCCATAATCTTTAATTTTAATATTACAGCAATTAAGCAAAGCATGATATGCTGTTGTTTCATAATTAGTTAAATTCAAATTTTGAAAGAATTCATTTTCTTTAACTCCAGAATAGTCAATATAAACAGAGATATTTTCTACTTCGAATTTTTTCTCTCTGTTATCATTATTATTCTGGTTGATATTAGACGGTAATTTAGGAAGAATAACAAAATTAAATAATAGAAGTATTGTAAAACTTGATATTGTAATGATGCCAATTATGATGTATTTAACGTTTTTCTTCATCGCTTAATCTTAAAAAATGAATAAAAAAAATTATTTTTAATTAAAACTATCTTTTGTTTTTATTTCTTTCTTTTCAATTTGATTACATATATTATCGATATACTAGCAATAATTCCACAGATTATATATATCTGAAATGATGGGATAGATTCTACCTCAGACGGAAAGCTTGGAGCATTTATTAATGTCATTTCAAGAATATAATTCCCAGCACTAGTGTTAGTATATATTAATAATCCTGAAATCTTATCGTAGGTAGATATAGTTTTCTGAAATCCTGATTTCTGTTGAAAATTAAATGTAATACGAGCGTCAGTTTCTTCAACATTAACATCAGCTTCCCAAAAACCAGATTTATTTTGAGTTTTGGCCTGTTCTTTTAACCCAGATATGTTATTAATAGGAATTAAGAACCCAGATTTAAATTGATTATAACCAAGAGCTAAATTCGAATCGGCTTCTCCATTTGATACATTATAAAAGGTAGTATTTGTAACTAGATTACCAAATCTATTCTCAATGAATTCCACGTCCACATAACCCATAGGACTTTCGAAAAGGTTATAATCATTAGGATGTTTGTCATAAAATCCTGTAAAATTCACTTTAATCTGACCTCCTGGTGTTGTATTTGCACATCCTTTTAATGTCCAATCCAAACCCCACCATTCAAGACGTTTTGTAGTATTGAATAAAGTCACATTATAAATATAAACTTGATCTAAATCCAAATTTTGGTTGAAATCATCGGGAATATTTGTTTCTGCCTTCACCATTGGAGTTGAAAAAGTAAATAACAATTGTAGGAGCACTATTGAAACAATAATATATGTAATTTTTTTTTGATTTTTCATTCTCTTTGTTCAATTCTTTTTTTTATATTGTATTGACATAAATGTATAGGAAAGCTAACCTAGTACAACTTTCCTATTTTCAAAAATGATTTTTCCATTTTTAAAGTTACGAAAAAAGAGTAAATTTATAATCCTAATAATTTGACAAATTAGTAGTTCCTCTTGAAAGAGAAGAGATTGAGATTGTGGAATTAAAAAAAATCTTATTTCTTGCTTATTAAGGTAGAGTTTTATCTGTGATTTTATCTTTTAAAACCCGAAGTACTTTAGACCACGCGTTTTTAAAATAATTTCGAGCTCTTTGCCATTCAGAATCATTTCTCCATCCTGTATGGAATAAATGGATAATTGTTTTATTCGAATCAGAATCATTCTGAGAAAAAAATACAATCACATGTGTAAGAGGATCAGCAGAATTCATAAAGGATTCAAAATCGGCGGGTCCCTTCCAATCAAATGAAATAAATTTATCTCTATCAATTCCAGTAATTTTGCATCCAATCGTGCTGTTACTTTCTCTATTTTCAGGTACCCAAAAAAGTTCATATTTCCCACCAACTTTAGGATCCACTTCTGCTTTTACTGTTAACCAATTCTCTAGTAATTCATTTTTTGTAAACATGTTAAAAGCAGTTTCTCTATCGCAATCTATTTCCTCCTTAATTAAAATAATGTTCTCCATAATAAAACACTAAAATTCTTTCAACTTAAAATTAAATATAGTGATATTATTTAAAGAGTTTCTTATAAATGCTTTGCAAAGACGAGATATTGAAGAATAATTCAAGAGTGATAAATGAGTTGATAAATTCTATTTCATTTTTAATGTTAATAAGCATTAAAAGTATACTCTTTCTAATGCCATTATTTGAAGAGTAGAAGCTCGGAACTCTGAAAGAAAATTATAGGTTAACTTTCCTATATATTTAAAAAATATAATAAATTATAGAAGATAATACTCAAAATTGTTATATAAAATTGAATAAAATTGGAAGTAAAATCGGAAGTAAAAAAAACTAGTGAGACATTG
>JAUWHL010000056.1 GCA_030605895.1 Promethearchaeota archaeon
ATTAAGAATTTCCAGAAAGATAATGTAGATAAGATAAATTTTTATGATAAATTAAAACCATTAATGGAAAAAGAACCACTTTTTAAGACTTTCCTAATCGTTGAAGAAGTCGGTGGAATTACATTAGAAGATCTTAAAAAAGCTTTAGGGATTCCTAGTGTTACTGCTAAAAGGAATGTCCAGCAACTAGAGAATATTGGCATTATCGAAACTGATGATAGAGGAAAAATTATTGTGAAAAAAGAAGAATAATCAAAATCTTCTATTTTATTTAATTAAATATTGAATTTCTGATTTCTAAATTTATTATACTTAAGAAAATAAACAAAAAATTAAGTAGTAAATTAAAAAGATTTAAATTTTAGCCAACTGTTCATATAAATTTGGTAAGGATTCTTTATATTTGTCATCTGGAATTTTTTCCAGTATTTCAGCCGCAATTGTTTTTAATATCTCCCGATATTTACCTGGTTTTTCATCTCGCCGAAGTAAAAGAGCAACTACATAATTTTCCACTGAAATAAAATCTTGTCCTACACCAGAGAAAAAAGACACTACTTTATTGTTTTTGAGAGCAATAGAGGCAAATCCTGGCTTTAATGATTGATATCGATGTGAACTATAAACCTGTGTAAGTAAATTATTGGTTATTTTTAGCGTAGCTGGATAAAAACCTTCATTAATTGGGCCAATTTCGTTATCCCAGCGAATTACAAGAATACCTACGGGCATAATTTTATACCATTAAATTTGTATTTTGAAAGATAATTACGTAATTTTATTTGTAGACTATATTCAATACAAGTTATCTTATTATTTTAATATCTTTCTTTTATTTATTTCTTTTTATTTTTATGTATGTATTATCTAACCATGAATACAAATTGAATCCCTTATATAATTAAACCTAAGAAAAAATTTAAATTAAAATTATAACTTTGAATTATTAATCTCAATCAAATTAATTGATATATGGAAAAGAGTGCTATAAAAAGAATAAAAAAGAAAATCTACACTGTGGAGGGATTACCGAGCATGGTCAAAGCCATTTTATACCAAAATGGGTCAAGACTATAGGTGCTGGACTTAAGATCCAGTGGCAAAGGCCAATATGTCCATCTCGGGCTTATCCTTAATTCGTGGGTTCAAATCCCACTCCCTCCACATTAATATCACTAAATATAATTAATTTCGAATTAATAAATGAGATTATGAGTAATTTTAAAATTCTAAATTATTCAAAAAAAAGAAAAATTAAATTTATTTATTTTTAAGATTCAATTCAGCATTAATCTTCTAATTGCTTTTTTAATTTCATTAATAAGGGAACCATTTTTGTAACATCCATAGCTGGAGTAGTTCTCATAAACTTAATGTAGCCTGGTTTAGCAAGTCTCCATATATTTGAACCTTTTGCCATTTGTTCCTCATTTTCGGCTTCCTCTACACTAATACCCCAATAATCCGATGTACTAATATAAAAACCTATTTGTTTAACTCCTTCAACAGGATATAGTTTCTTACTCATTAGTTTTTGCGCAATATCCGCCAATTCTGAGGGATCAAAATCTGGGTTTAATTCCCAATATGATATGAATAACATCTCATTTACCACCTAATATAATTAATTTTAGATTCGCACTTGTATAGAATTCATTCTATACAATATTATTAATTTATTCAGACTTTATATTTAATATTTTCTAACTCTATGAAATTTATTGAGGAAAATTATAAATAACAAAAGTACTATTCAGTATACATAGAAATCACAGTGATAGGTAAGGATTCTAATTTCTGAGTATCTTTCTTTAGCATTATCAATTGAATATATTGTCATAACTCATAGAGAATCGAAGGAGATAATTTACTATAAGACAGTGGGAGATTTTGATCCGGATATACTTGATGTGTTCCGAAATTCCATCTATTATGAGATCTTAGATTTACCTTTAGAAGAAGGTGGTATTGAACAAGCTACTCTCGAAGGGAAGTATTTAATAACACGAGCAGGAAAATTATTTTGGATTACATTAATTCTTAAACATAAACCTATAATATACATGAGAGAAGTAATGAAATTTTTTTCTAAATTATTTGAAAATTTATATGAAAGAGAAATTCAAGAGTTATATACACAATTTGAAGGGGATATCTCAGTCTTTCGAAAAGATCCATATTCAAAGCAGAGTTTAGATACTATAATCGAGGATCTTTTTCACCTATACCTAATATATCCTTTCAAAATAGGGACACCAAGAGCAAAAAAAATATCTCCTAAAGCAAAAAAAATACATCAGTTTGCTAAGGTCCTTGCTCATAAAGTAAAAGGTGAGCTTTTACTTGATAAATTATTTGCTGAAGTAAGTAAATCTTTCAAATTAAGTAATGAAGAAATTGGTGACTTAATTTATGAATTAGTTGAAAACGAGGTTTTTATACCTCTTCCACCAGAAAAAAAAAAATTTCCAATTCATTTATAGTAGATTTGAATCTAAGAATTATATTATTAAAACTGTACAAGCCCTATTTTTGTTATTTATAGAAAAAGAATTTAAACTAAGTATACAATATTTTTACTAATCAAATTCAGTTTAACTATAATAATAAGGAGAAAGAGATTTGAAATTAACAGATATTATTGGATTGGAAGAAAAACATGCTAAACTTTTAGAAAAAGAGGGAATATCAAGTACAGAGGATTTAATTCCACTAACAAAAAGTGAAATTGGAAAACTTGCTAGAAAAGTTGGTGTTGCCGTAAAAACCCTTGATACTTGGCAAGAACACGCAGAATTGATGCAGATTCAAGGCGTGGGTCCTGAAATGGCTAATGCATTAAATCTTATTGGTATAGACTCTGTGAAGGAATTTGCCTATAGAAATCCAAAAAGCACACTGGAAAGGTTAAAACAATTAAAAAAAGATAAACCTAAAGCTCTCACAAAAGTTCCTTCTCAAAAGGATGTCGAAAGTTGGATTAAAGCAGCCAAAGATATTTCAGGAGCCCCAGAGAAGAAACCAGCAAAGAAGCCGGCCAAGAAACCTGTGAAAAAAAAAGAACCAGCTCCGTCACCTATACCTAAAACTGATTATGTGCCCATTGAAGAGTTCAAAGGAGATTATGGGGAGTATGGTCCAGATTATTGGAATAATAAATGGGAAACTGCTCCGATAATCTACACAGGGAGGGCATTGAGAGCAGAAGTTTACAAGAAACAAATAGATGTAGATGTTAAAGCATTCATAAAAAAAAATGATGCGATACTATGGCATGTTGTAACCCAAATTGGACTAAGGAGAGAAACTCCTGATGAAACTGCTTTTGCAGTTCAGAATTTCGTTTGTAATTTTCTGAAGTATAAATATGATGACTTAACTGCGGAAGTGCCTGAGTTCTGGTTATTTCCTTTTGAGAGTATACAAGCAGAGATTGGGGATTGTGAGGATGGGGCTATTCTAATTGCGGCTTTATTGATTAATGCTGGTATCCCTAGTTGGCGTGTAAAAGTAGCGGCTGCTGAAGTATTGGCTGACCCTGTTTTTGCTCCATCAGATACTGAAGTAGGTGGTCATTCTTATTGTCTTTATCTCGCTGATAGACCTGATTCCAAAAGGAAATTGGAATGGGTGATACTTGATTGGTGTTATTTACAAGATCCAGAGGTGCCAGTCGATCAAAAACCATTAGCTAGAGATGGTGGAACGGAAGGGGCTTATAGAGATGTTCTCTTTACATTTAACGACGAAAATTCATGGGCACAAACAGCATTAGAAGTAAAAGGAGGAAGAATATCGAAGAATAGAACTACTAAAAAAGATGAAGTGATAGGCCCATTAAAGGATATCTTAAAGCATCTAGCAGATGAAGAGCTTAAAAAGATATTCAGAAAATATGGTATTGAAATTGAGTAGTTTAATATTTAATCCTATTTTTTTATACTCTTAGAATTGAAAAGAATAATATATGACGATATAAAAAAAAAAGAAAATTATTCTTAGAAGTTGAGTCTTTTTATCCATATAAATTCAAAAATATCGGCAAAATAACTCCAAGCAATGACAAGATAGTTGCTATTATCAATACTGGTATTGAAATTAAATCGTGTTTTTTCTTTATTAACCTTTCTTCTTTCTCTCTTATTTTCTCAAATTCACTTTCGATCTTCTTCTGGTTTAAACGATTTGCCATGGCTGCAGAAAGGACTACAGCTATTGTAGTCATGGCGACTCCTAATCCAATACTTGATGCTTGCGCTTCTAAATTAACAAACACTTCTAACATTTGATCAATTTCTTCTTGAGTGCTCCTAACTTGTTCAAAAAGGAAATACCTGCATATATAATCGACCCAGTGTATCGGTTTAAAAAAAATTTCTTTCATGGTTAGATAATCTATTGGACGATATTCGAAAGGTAAACTTTGAATATCATCATAACTAAAAAAGTTCCCATAATATTCAGCAGGAGTCATAACCTCAACAGGTAAGCCATATGTGGACACATAAGATGACCACATCTCCCAATTTATTATAAGATCATACCCATCATCTTCTTTTGTAGCAATATTATAATCCCATTGCGGGTGTTCATTGAAATAACGATACCAAATTACAACATTCATCGCCGTCCAGCATTCTAATTCTGATCTCAATGCCTCAACAATTTTAACGAGATAATTCATTCTTTCATTAGGAGTTAATGTACTATATAGAAGGTCATATTCAACATCGAGTAGGTGTGCTTGCCTCATATGGTCAAAACTCTTATAAGTAAAATCGATATCTTTTTCATAAAGGAATAAAGCTCTGTTTTCCATTCTGATAAGTATTGTTTGAAGATTTTCCGCGTCTCTTCTCATATCAGCTGCTGAACCAGCATAAAATTCTTGTAAAAATCCAGCTAGAAATGCAGAACCCGATATGAATAGAATAATAACAGTTGCAATCACGCTTTTTGTTTTAAATTTCATAATTTTCAGCCCAAAATTCAAGATTTTTTATAATTCAAATATTGAATATTATTATTAGATTTTATAAAATGTACTCCCTTATTTCATAAAATAAAGGATTATTTGCTTTATAAGAAATATATAGATTTATACTTTTAGGTAACTATATTTATCAGATATACCCAAGCATTATCATAAAGGAAATTGAATAATAAAAAGGGATAATTATTTTTTTTTTATTTCTCTTTCATTATATTATATTTTTCTTGGAATAAAGATGCTCCACAGCTAGGACAATATGCAACTTCTCGACCAATTTCAGAGCCACACTTATTACACATTATTTTAAAATCTAATGTTGGAGGAATCTTTTGCATTACATTTTTAAACGTTTTATTAAGGACTTCTTGTATTTCTGCGATTTTTTGGCTCTTTTCTTCATTGGGGAATGAATGTATAAAAATAGATGATAACTCGACTAAAAAATTCTCAATAAATTTAAGTTGATCAAAATAATTTTTGTTCACTTTAAATTTTAATAGCTCTTCTCCCACTTCAGTTAAAGAATAGACTTTTCTTAAGGGACCTATTGGACTTTTTACTTGTTTTGCTTTTAAAAACCCATCTTTTTCTAATTTCCTTAATATTGGATATACAGTACCAGATTGAGCCTCCCATGTGCCTGCGAAACTTCTATTTAAATTTTTGATTAAATCATAACCAGATAACTGTTGGCTATTGAAAATTGTCTCAATAATAGTAAATTCAAGTGGAGTAAGCTTACTTTTTTGAAGACCTTTTATTAATTCTTCTTTAATCAAAGAACTCAGTTCTTCAATGTCATCCTCAAGGTCTAAAAATTTGCCTAACCACATTATATGCTTATCTTAATTATTCTTTTCTTGCTTTTTCCTCATCTTTTCTAACTCCTTCTCAATAGCTCGCTCTTTTCTTGATCCTTGTTTTCCACTTCCTTCCACTTTTCTGCTAAAATAGCGAATGTATATTATTATATGTAAAATAACAGCCGTGCCCCAAAAAATCGCGGGGAATCTTACCCAGTAAAATTCAGAAAATGTTGTAAAATTGATTATGAACAGAAAAAGCATAACAGAAACAAAGGATACTATATGATATATTACTCCTCGTTTAGCCATTGGATAAACACCTCTTGCATATAAAATGTATCCTATAATATGCATATTAAGTCCTATTAACCATGAAAAAAATGGATAGATGATCCAATAGAGTCCTGGTGTATAGATGATATCCATTATATAAAGTAAAGTGTTAACAATGATAAAAATAGCTATATGGAGCTTAACAGAAACTCTATAGCTTATTTTCTGTGCAGCAATTCTTCTTAAATTTTCTTCGGAAAATCCAGAATTTTCACTCATAATTTTCACATTGTATCAATTAATTTTTTAGAAAGATGAATTTACTTTGATTTTATATAATAAATACCTATATTTATTTTTGTTGATTCTACCTAGCAAGAAAATAAGTAGAGGCTCAAAGAAATCTTTAAAATTGAAAACACATTAATTTGTTGATTTGAGATTTTTAATAAAATACATTGATATGGCTATAGTGCTTTTCAATATATTTAAAATCCATTATATCTTTAAAAATAATACTAATTATATTCGGAATAATAAAATCAATCAAGACGATTAAGAGTAGCAAAAACTATAAATATCAATTTTTATAATTGATCTAAATCCTACACCAAATTAGATCTATAAATTGAATATGTCGAGCTTATCAGAATATCTCGAAAAATTAGAAGCTTGGGATCAAAAAGCTTTTTTAAGTATTTATAAGAGTGATTTCAGTAAGAGAACTAAAAAATTTGCCATTGTATATGGTTTTTTTGGCTCCTTGTATTTTTGGGGGCTTGTTTGGTTACTTTGGCTTGTATATGGATATATTACTAAAGATTATTATCTCTTG
>JAUWHL010000312.1 GCA_030605895.1 Promethearchaeota archaeon
GAAACCATGGTGAATTCTGATATTATGACAGAAGATTGGAGAGAAAAGTGGAAAGATAAGGAAATAACAGCTGAGGACGCAATAAAAAAAATTATTCCAGGGAATAGAGTTTTTATTGATTCAGGTTGCTCAGAACCTCAATTACTGACATCAGAATTGATCAAACACTCAGAGAAATTAATTGATACTGAAATTCTTCACTTTTTAACAATAGGACCAGAAAAATATTTCAAGGATAAAGCAGAGGACCTTTTTAGGCATAATGCTTTTTTTATTGGTGAAACACTTCGAGAGGAAATTAACAAAGGTCAAGCGGATTATACACCTATATTCACCAGTGAAATTCCCTCTTTATTTATAACAGGTAGGAAACACATCGATGTCGCACTTATACAGGTTTCACCACCTGACCCTTATGGTTTTTGTTCTTTAGGGATAAATATAGATATTGCAAAGCCAATAGCTCAATCATCTTATATCACCATTGCCGAAATTAATCCTCAAATGCCCCGAACTTTAGGAAACAGTTTTATTCATATGAAAGAAATTGATTTTTTTATCTATAATGATACTTCTTTACTAGAATTTCAGTTTGACGAGCCAGATGATATTGCAGAAAGAATAGGGAGAAACCTTACGAATTTGGTGGAAAATAAATCAACTATTCATATAGGATTTGGGGATTTACCGAATGCGGTCTTAAAATTTCTAACAGATAAAAAGGATCTTGGAATGCACTCTCATTATATTACAGATAATATAATACCTCTTATTGAAGGAGGTGTTTTAACTTGTAGAAAAAAGAATTTTCACCCTGAAAAAATACTTACTAGTTTTGCCTTAGGAACTAATAAATTATATAAATTTGTAGACAATAATCCTTTTATTGAATTTTATCCCTCTGATTATGTATGTAATCCTATATACATAGGAATGAATAAAAAAATGGTCTCTATTAATTCTGCTAGGCAAATTGATTTAACGGGACAAGTAAATGCGGCAACTGAGGGCTATAGTTTTTATTCAGGATTAGGAGAGACTATTGATTTTATGAGAGGTGCAGCATTTTCTAAAGGAGGAAAACCCATAATAATAATTCCTTCTACAACAAGAGATGGTGAAAAGTCACGTATAGTACCTCATTTAGATGAAGGCGCAGGAATTTTATTATCTCGTGGTGATGCTCATTATGTAGTGACTGAATGGGGTGTAGCATACCTTCATGGAAAAACTATTCGTGAAAGAGTGCTTGAGTTAATTTGTATAGCTCACCCAAAATTCCGACAGTCATTATTGGATGAAGCTAAGAAATTGAATTATGTTTTTTCTGATCAAATGCTTCCTTGCGATGAGGAAGGTCGGATTTGTTTATACCCTTCCATATATGAAACAATTTACACAACAAGAGACAATGAAAAACTTAAAATTCGACCTGTTAAAACAACAGATGAACCACTACTTAAGGAATTATATTACTCATTAAATGAAAGAGATAGATATTTACGTTTTTTTGAAGTTAGAAAGGAATTCACACATTCTAAAACTCAGAGTGAAGTAAATATTGATTATAATAATGTCTTCTCATTAGGGGCATTTCTAGGAGAAATTGGAAAGGAAGAAATGATAGGCAACGCTACTTATTATTTAAACCCTCAATTGAATATGGCGGAATATAGCTTTTTAGTTAGAGAAGATTATAGAGGAAAAGGAGTTGGAACTTTTCTCTACCAACATATAATTATTATCGCCAAAGAAAAAGGCATAAAAGGATTTTATGGCAATATACATATTGAGAACAAAGGAACTATTCGTGTTATTCATAAAGGTGGGTATACAAAGATAAATCCTCCAGATGAAGGAGAAAGGGAGCTGTTCTATCGTGTTTTTTTTGAAAAAGAAGATTCATTAAGTTGATTTATCCATATTTTTATTTCTTTTTCTTAATTATACAATTTGTTCATCTATGAAGTATAAATATACAGATTTTCATGTCCACACAAGAGGATGGAGTGTGGATGTGGCACAAGACGGCCCTTCATTTGAAGATTATATAAAAGTAGCAGAAGAGCATCAAATTAATATATGTTTTCTTGATCATTATGAACTTCATTATGTAGAGAATGACAAGACTAATCCATTTTATAATGGTAGAGTTAATGATTATCTTGAAGAGATCGATATATGTAAAGAAACATATGATTTCATACTCGGTGGTTTAGAAATTGAATATTATGAAAATAAAGAAATTCAATTAATTGAATTTATGGATGATTATGGGAGAGAATTTGATTTTATTGGAGGATCTATTCATGAATGGATAATTGGATATCCCATTACAACAAGAGAGGGATTAATAAAATTGTTGGATAAAATACCAATGAAAAAAATTATAGATAATTATTTTGAAGTAAGTACCAAAATGATTAATTCACAAATTTTCAAGAATATCTGTCATATTGATACTATCTTTCGCTATATTAATAATAATGAATTCATTCCTACAGATGATTGTGATGTATCTGATAATCGAGTAATAGATTTAGGACGCTTATGTATAAAAAACAAAATAAAAGTAGAATTAAATTTATCTGGATTGCGATTTCCAATAAAAAGAACGTTTCCATCTATGGATGTTATGAAGCAGTTAAAGAAAGAAGGAGTGGGATTTTTTGTAGGATCTGATTCACATTCTTTAGACTATTTTGAAGATAAAATCCCCAAAGTAATAGAAGCGTATAAGTTATTAAATCCAATTTAAAAAAGCAAGATATTCAATTTATTATGGAATTTAAAGAATTTTCGAATTTAATTGATCAATGGGACCAAAGAATTATTTTGAAATACAATGGTTTAGGGGGTAAACCAATAACAATCATTTTAAGATTTATTTCTTTTTTTGGTAGAGAAACTATATGGCTTTTCTTAATTGGTTTTTATTTATTTATTTGGTATGATCCCTTTTTATTATCCTATATCTCTGCTACATTTCTTACTGGATTAATTCTCATATTAGCGATAAAGCAAACAGTAAAAAGAAAAAGACCTTTCGAAAGATTTAAAGATGGTAAAATTGTTATTTCTGAAAGAAGGCCAACTTCAAGAAGTTTTCCATCTTGGCATTCGTATAATGTTATGTCTCAAGGATTATTAATTGGATTATTCTTTTTAGAATCACCAACAATGACTCTAATAATTTTACTATTTGTTTCTATTGTATCTTTTTCAAGAATTCAGCTTGGTGTTCATTACCCTACAGATGTTATATTTGGGTGCATATTTGGGATTTTAGGATTTTTAATTGCTCTTTACTTGACAGGTCCATTGGTATTTACCTTTCTAACTTACCTAGAGCAATTTTTAATATATGAAATTCAGTATCGGCAAATAAATACTATGTTAGCTAATAATATAGGGTACTTATTATTCTCATTAAGTGTATTTTTTATTATTTTTTTACTTGCGATTATTAAAACAATTAGAGAATCTATAAAGAAAGATTAAAAAGTAAGTTATTAAAGATCCAAACTTCTTTTCTTACTGAATAAGTCCTTTAATTCATTAAGGACTCGTAAGCGAGTATTCGCTTGGGGTATTACACCTCTTTGATTTGGATTCGCGATTTCAATAGGGATTCCACTTTGAGCAACTTGAAATGCTCCTGACTCTATAGCTCTAAGACGATTATCAATTTCATTGAGTTGTGTTGATAAACTTTCAGATAATCGTATAACCGCATTTAAAGTCTCTTCTAGTGTTTTTCCAAGACCCTCAACTTTTCTTACAGTTGGATCAGCAAGAGAATAACTAGCATTCATGAGATTTTTTACATATTTGGCGAATTGTGGTTCTCGTGAAATTAATGAGTATATTGATGTTAAATAAATTTCAAGTTTAAAATCATAATTCTTACTTTTAAATAATTCATTTAGACTATCCTTTAACAGTTCAACATTTAAGAGAATCTTTGGGTCATTTTTCAAATCAGGATCATATTTGTGAATAAAAACTAATATAAAGGGATTCTCTTCTAAGAAAATTAATGAATCGATAATATTCTTAAAATAATCGAGAGATTCTTCAAATCTTTCTGGATCTTGTGCATCAATTACATAAATTAACAAATCAAGTTGAATGAAATATTGTTCTGGGTTATCTAAATATCTTTCTCTGTATTCTTTTTGCCCTCCAAGGTCCCAAATGAATAAACTCAATTTTTTATTTCCAAATTTCATTCGAACAACACCCTTAGTTGGATGTGTCGAAATCATATCACTTATTCCCAAACGTCCCCCAAATTTCGATAGTATTGCCGTTTTACCTGCATTATCGAGCCCTGCCACTAGAACTTTTTGAACAGAAGCCTCTACTTCAAAACCTTCTTTCTCTTCTTTAATGCTTAAAATAAGTGCGCTAATTGTCACTGTTTTCTTTAATTTATCTTCAAGTGTAGGATATTTTACCTTGAGTTCCTCGAGTTTTTTCTGTAAGTTTGCCGTTAATTCAATTGAATCATCAGTTTCTTCAATTTCAGTTAACATCCCAAATGGGTTATCTTTATTTAACTTAGAAGCATCTCGGATAGTAGAAACTTCTAATAGTTGTTTTATCATTGTTGCTTCTTCTTTATCTATGAATTTATATGAGCTAATATGTAATTTTAAAACATCATCAACCTTTTGTAATTTATCAATTTTCGTAGATTTTGGATCCAAAAATTTTGAAAAGACTTTTATTATAAAACTAGAAGTATCTGAGGACATAGAATCATCGATTATTCTTTATTATTAATATGTTAAGAAAGTTTTTATTATTATTTATGAAACTTTTAAGATACTAGTTAAAAAGATTAAGATTTAAATTTTCACAAGTTAATTTGAAATTAATCAAACTTATATACTTATTAATTCATGTATCTCTAAGGAAAAAAATAAAAAATTCAATTAGTATCATTTAGCAGTTTAAAAACATGCCTACTCACTATAAAGATGATAATTTTTTTGAGGAGATTGCTGAAGAGGGATCCTCTTGTTGCGATAGTCCAAAATTAAGTCAGGAAGATGGGTTCATTGTGTGTTTAAACTGCGGATTTGTCTATTCAAGGATTCTTGATGATAGTCCTCGGAGAGCTTTTACTCAAGAAGAAATTCAAAAAAGGAAGAGTA
>JAUWHL010000253.1 GCA_030605895.1 Promethearchaeota archaeon
ATATAATGAATTTTAGTTTTCCTTCTAGAATTTGCCGAATTTCAAGAAAATAATCTATTTTAAATTGAAAAGGAAGCAAAATAAAATTAGAATCAATAATTACTACATTAAGCTTGGATTTCAATAGGTTTGGCGTTCTAATATATGTCTTGTTATCAATTCAAAAGCGTTTCCCACATTTTCGCCCGTTTTTGAAGAAATTTTAATAAAATCAATTAAGTTAAATTTATTTAAAAAAGTCGTTGCGTAATCATCATCTACTTGAATCTCATCAGTTAAGTCTAATTTTGTCCCTACGAAGAGAACGGGAAGGTTTGGATCACCTTTTCGAACAATATTAATCCATTGTTGCAAGTTTTCAAGACTCATTAATCTTGTGAGGTCAAACATAAGGAGTGCTCCTTTAGCTCCTAATACATAACTTTCAAGCAAAAATCTAAACCTCTCTTGACCACCAAAATCCCAGAGCTGTAGGGTGCAGTGTTTTGAGTCAATCTCCGTTTCCTTCAAGAAAAACTCTACACCAATTGTCATTTTTGTTTCCGCTGAAAATTTCCCCTCTACATACCTATGGAGTAGTGTTGTCTTCCCTACTCCTCCTTCTCCTGCCGTGAGGATCTTAAGAATGAACTTTTGTGGCATTATAGTATTCTCTTTCTCGTTTATGGGCGACTATCTTTATGT
Source organism: Promethearchaeota archaeon (assembly GCA_030605895.1). GTDB lineage: Archaea > Asgardarchaeota > Lokiarchaeia > Sigyniarchaeales > SOKP01 > Loki-b32. The sequence continues at coordinate 685 of JAUWHL010000253.1, forward strand.
TTTAATTATACAGCTCTTTTTTTCTAAGATTATTAAATTTTATGTTATAATTATAATCTTAAAACGTATTAATATTCTTTTTTAAAACGATATTTTGAAACTAATTGAATTGAATAATAATTTTTTATTTTTGTTTTTTATTGTTTTTTTCAACTTTAAATCATTAAAAAAGATTTTGAAAATAAATTTAATTAATGGTAGTATAATAAATTCTACTAGTCTTTTTTTAAAAAAAATGAATTGATATATATTGGTGAATTGTAATGAAAATGAACAAGAAAATCCCAACTGAAGAAGAATTAACCAAATTAAAGGTAAAATCATGGGGAACATGGAGTAAAGAAGTCAGTGAATTCGATTGGTCATATGGTGATACTGAAACCTGTTTTATTTTAGATGGAGAAGTAGAGGTCACCGATTCGGATACCGGAGAAAAAATTGAGTTTAAGAAAGGTGATCTAGTCCAATTTGAAAAAGGTTTAAAATGTATTTGGAATGTTAAGAGACCTATCCGAAAGCATTTTAGTTTTGATTTGGATTTTGGAGATATAGAATAAAATTAAACAATTTTTTTATTTCTTTTTATTATCTATACATCATTTACACGTTTAATTAATCTATAAATATAATTAGATATCAATATGATAAAGATATATAATTTTAAGCTGAATAAGAATGGATAAATTGGTAATTCGCAGATTGAACTTATTCAATTGATAGATGGTGCTTGCCTTTATAAAGAATTTCGAGTTCCAGGAATGAAAGCACTAATTAGACAATAAAATTGTAAAATTATAGAAATCTCTGCTTTTCTTTATGTTCTTTTACAGAGATTTCTCTTTCACTTAATCTATCAAGCTTAATAAGGGTTTCTTTAATAACTTTAATCTCTGCTCTCTGCTCGAGTTTATAATCCTTTAAGCTATCAAGGATCTCTTTCTCGTTAAAGCCTTTATTATAGAATTCGATAAATTTGTGTATTGTTTTTTGATGATAAAAAACATATTGTTTAGACAAGAATGTAATTAACCAGCCCTTTTTTTCCTGATTTTGTGATAATTCAAATAACGCTTCACGAATTTTTTTAAGTGGTTTATTAAATTTTCTTGCGATTAATTCATCTTCAATTTTATAATATTTTTTCAAAAATTTATGAAGTTTATTTTTGAAAAACAATTCTGGAATAAATGATAAGAGAAATAATGTTAAGGTAATTCCGCTCATCCAAATTGCCGCTATAGGGTTATATATAGCTACAATGATGATGATTACTATAAGAATTATGAACCATTTTCTTCCGATTGTTATAAAAATTACTTTCCACTTTTTTGGCAAGGTTTCACTAAAAGACTAATTCAGTATTAATAAATTTTATAATTTATAATATAAAAACTTATTTTTAGAAGAATCTAAAAATGGGATATACTATAACCACATAAAATAGCATTTCCGGGTTCCCGAACCATCTCGAAATTAGCTGGTTTTTCGGATGGGACCGGGTATTTTCCTCGTAAGCCATGACCGTAAACTAATTTACAGCTTGACATTTCCCATAGATTCTGCATGCTAATCGCAGAGATTTACATATCGCAACTACAGTACTATTGTCAACGCATACAAGTTTAACTTCCGGCGCTTAGCGAATTGCTTATAATTTATATGGTTATTAGCACCATTATATAACCCTTTTATAAGTGTCGGTTATTTTATAAGAAAATACCTACTTATATGGTTATAAGTAAATAGGAATAATAAAGGCTAATAATTAAAATTTTTGCTTTTAAACGTTAAATTTAAAAGGAATAATCAAGAGGGTGTATATGGTTATGATATTTCAATTAATACTCCAAAATGTAGAATGGTACCAATTTATAATAAATGCGATTATTACGATTATTGGTAGATTGCTTGATATATTGAGTACGAGATATGTTACTAAAGAATTAAAACTTGAGACTAATAAAATAGCCAGACGGTTAGGTTGGCGCTGGATGATCATACTTCAGATCCCTATTGTTATATTAGGATCATTGGATTTCTATTTCAGCTTTTTTATATTATGGTGGAGTATATTTTTATTTGCTAATAATATAGAAGGAAGTTGGTATATTAAAGAAGCTGGAGAAGAAGAATATCAAAAGGAAATTAAGTTAAGGTTAGAAAAATCAAAAAAATGGAAAATCATGTTTAGCGAATTATCTTCTCTATTAAAATTTACATTAGTAGGTATCTTTATTATTGTTTTTTTGTTTGTATTTAAAGATCTTCTAGCGATATTTTTAATAGCTTTAGCTCTAATTATTCAAGGCGTGTTTGGTACAATAAGTTCTATATTATATCTATTAGATCTGAAACAGGATAAATCTGAAAAAAGTTAATTAATATATTATTTAAGTTAATTTTTCAATCTCTTTAACAAGACGAGAATATTTTAGTAGACCACTGAAGAGAGTGAAAATAGAGATTCCTATAACTGCAATAACAAAAAAAGTAGATGTAATAAGTATATAATTAATTAAAGTCTCAGACACAGAAAAATTGAATCCAGAATTATAAAATACATTAGTATTATTCGCATAGTCCCTTGAAACAATACAGTAAGAAAATTCACCTGAAGTTAATCTTTCAGTAGTGATCGTGAATATTTCTTTATTTTCTTCATAATAATTCGTCGAACCATAATAAGAATAAGTAACATAATTGTTTTTTGATAATAATACATATACACATTCTATTCCAGAATTATTGTCATAGGTTTCAATTCTAAACGTAATCTGGTTAGATGTTGTAGGTCTTTCGGGCGTCATATCTATTCCAAATAATTGAGGGTTAGTTGTATCTTGAATCGTAGTAAAATTGAAATATGATGGAATTAAATTGTGCCCTGTAATTGTTACATTATAAACCTCATTTTCTTGAGCGGGGACACGAAAGCTGACCAAACCATTTTCATCCGCATATACTGTATGATATTTTCCATCAGAACCTCTAAGATGTACTCGTGCATAAGGAACAATTTTGCCATTAAAATCTCTTATAGTTATTGAAACTAATTGGCCTTCGTAGATATTTTCAGTAAACGGATTTAGTGCTAATATTGGTTTATTAGTATAAATATCAAGTTCAGGATCACCTAAAAGGCAATATGTTAAAATGTTTTTACGTTCAAAGTCTAAATCTGTTGATGTTTCTCCTCTAATATAATAATCACTATTAATATAAGCAACTTTTGAATCATACAATGCCCTACCTTGCTGAAATTTTTTATTAACAAAAAATTCTTTCCAAAACAATTTTGCATTTCCACGATTTAGCATTTCGAGATTGTAATCATCTTCAAAATACCAAGTGACTCTTAACCCTCCAATTGCTCCAATCGCACCACCATCTTCCCTTTTTATAAGCGTTTCCCCTATACTATTGTCACTATAATCATAGCTAGAAAGAGTGCAAGCATCTAAATACACTAAAGAAGGACTGTGAATATTCAAGCTTATACTAGCATCTGAGGAAGTATAACCCCATGAAGAGGGATTTTTATAATAATATTGTGGAAGCCCTCCATGACCAGCCATTATAACAGTTGAATATCCATCATTAAAATAATTTTTAAGGTTTGACCGGGTTAGATTGCCTTCTTCTTCTGCTAAATGAGTATAATTCAATTCATCTTTAGCATAATTATCTATAATATAACTTGTTAAGCGACTCTCATATTCTCCATCAGGATCCTCACCACTCGGATAATCAGATGTTCCCCCTGCTAATAACATTCTATTCATCCAATCACCTACTTCTGGATTAGTTTCATATTTCAGAGTCTTATTTATCATACTTTCAAGCTCATTTACATTATCTGCTGGCAATCTTCCAACATACACTTCAGGAATCCATGATATTTCATCTAAGCCATAAGCATTATCTCGTGGAGCCTCTCCCCATATTCCATCATCATCACTATCCCAAGTACCTGTAAGATCGGCATAATAGAAATCCGTTGGTTTATAATATTCATCGCCAACAGTTTCAGTTCTTCCATCTTCCCATCTTAAGACATCCGGATTATATACTTTTCTAATAGGAATTAGATCATCTTGAGCATCCCCTGCTAAAAGAACCCATCTAATATTTTCTTTTTCATAATATTCTTTAATCATATTTCGAATTTTTTCTGTTGTATCTCTCCCTTCATATAACGAAAAATTACTTAATACGATTGTTTTTACACCTTTTTCATTTTTCCACTCCATCAAAGGCTTAACCGCATTAATAAAATCATTATCATTTGGTGTAATAATTAACATTTCGATTTTAGGATTATACCAAGTATCATTTAGTGGAGCATAATCGATATCCGGTAAAAATGATAAATCACCATTCAAATCACCATTAGCCATACTAATTCCTTCTGGAATATTTTTCTCTCCTGAATTCTTGAAATAATAAATTGAACTTATAGTAACTAGTGGTAAGAGAGTAAAGATGATAATTGATAAGTAGATATTTTTTTTAATAGAAAATCTAACCATATATTATCAATAATTACATATTATTAATTTTATATTTATTACTAGAAATAGGAATTTAAAAATAAGAATCTAATTATTATATTAGGAAAGTTATAGGGTTTTTATATTATGGTTTTGAGATTTAATTTTTGTCCATTTTGCAATGAAAAAATAGTATTTTCTATCCAAATGGAAGATATTGATCCAAGTCAATATCCTGCTCCAGTGTATATAATATGTAAATCTTGTAAAAAATTATCTACTTTCTATGTGGATAGCCTTTTGAGAGTTTCATATAAAGAACTTGATAAAAAACCTGGTGGAATCAAGACACTTGAAACATCATAATGGATTTTTTTAAGTAAAATATGAAATATATTGATTAATTTAATAAAAAATCAATTCTTAGTTTTTCTTAGGAATAATATATTCAGCTGTCATAGCACTTAAAATTTAACTATCATGTCATATGATTTAACAGATATTGCTGGCATCGGAAAAGCTACTGCAGATAAAATGAAAGCTGCAGGGATAGATAGCATTGAAAAACTAGTTAATGTTAAACCTGAAGATTTAGTAAAGTTGAAAATTAAAGGCGTTGGAAAAGCAACAGCAGAAAAATATATAAAAAATGCTAAGGAATTTTTCGATGAAATTGGACCTCAAGAAGAACCCAAATCTAAAGCAAAACCTATTTCTAAAGTAAAACCAAAACCTAAGCCAAAAACTAAACCCAAAGCTTCAAATATTAAAGAATTAATAAAACAGCAAGCAGAATGCAATATAGGTTTAGTGGGGCACGTAGACCACGGTAAGACTACTCTTGTAAAAGCCTTAACTGGGGATTGGACTGATAGACATTCTGAAGAACAGGAAAGAGGAATTTCAATTAAATTAGGGTATTCTAATGCTACTATTTTATATTGTCCTAGATGTGATGACTACATAACATATTATCTATCGGAACAGTCAAGGGAAAAAGGAAAATCCAGGTTTCAATGCCCACAATGTAAAGAACAATTAATATTTAAAAGAAATATTTCATTTGTTGATGCTCCTGGCCATGAAATCTTAATGGCAACGATGCTGAGTGGGGCATCATTAATGGATGGGGCTTGCTTATTAATTGCGGCTGATGAGAGATGTCCTCAACCACAAACAAGAGAACATTTAGAAGCACTACATATTGCAGGGATAAAAAATATTATTATCATCCAAAATAAAATTGATGCCGTTTCACGAGAACAAGCAGCTGAGAATCATCAGCAAATAAAAGAATTTATTAAGGGTACGGTTGCTGAAAATGCTCCGATTATTCCAATTTCAGCTGTATTTGGAGCAAATCTTAGTTTAGTTTTAAGAGCATTTGAAGAAATTATTCCATCACCTCAACTAAAAGAAGGGGAATTTCAATTTTTAATAGCAAGATCCTTTGATATTAATCGTCCTGGGAAAAATCTCAATGATTTAAAAGGTGGTGTAATCGGGGGGTCAGTTCTAAAGGGAATGATTGAAATTGGCGATCAAATTGAAATTCGACCAGGTTTACGGATAAAAGATGCTTATACTCCCATAAAATCCACCGTAGTAAGTATTAGTCAAGGAAACAGTTTGCTAGATTCCGCGAAACCTGGGGGGCTTATAGGTTTAGGAACTAACTTAGATCCTGCTCTGACTAAGGGTGATCATCTAATTGGTAACCTAGTTGGAAAACCAAATACATTACCTAAAATTCTTCACGAAATTGAGTTAAAAGTAAACCTTCTAGATAGAGTAATTGGTTCCGAACAAATGCTCAGAGTACATCAACTTAAACACAACGAAAAATTATTATTAGTCGTCGGTACAGAGAAAACAGGAGGTACGGTTACAAAAATATTAAAGGAGAGTGTTATTATTAAATTAAATCCTCCAATATGTCCTCCGGAAAATTTCATTTTCGCGATTTCGAGAATAATTAATAGACGTTATCGATTAATAGGTTATGGAGAAGCTAAAAATTAAGCAAAAAATTCACTTTTAAGAAGAATAGCTCAAAAAAATTTCTCTAATCTTTCCTTTAACAAGTTTTAGTGAAGGATCTACTTGACTAAAAATATTTTGTAAAGATTGAATTACTTCCTCACGACTATTTGAACCACCAGATTTTGTTATTTTTTGCTTAGTTTCATATAATATGAGAGTGTTAGAGATTTTAGCAAGAAAATGAAGCACAATTTCCGAATTTACGCCACTTGTTAAATTATCATGGTTTTTAATTTCTTTAATTTCATAAAATATCTCATTCATTATTTTCTTTTCTAAAAAAACAATAAAATCATCAATATTATCACAAAAAATAACGATCAAAGTTCTTATCGCTTTTTCTTATATTTTGAATAAAAAATTGATCCAACTAATAGAATAATTCCATTTAAAATTCCAAATATTATTATCCAAAGAGGAAAATGAGGATAATTAGTATTAATATAATTTCTAGAATTATAAGTACTCCCGATGGCTTCTTTTAAGAAGATACCATTATAGTAAACTTCAATCGTATAATTTCCAGCCGGAACATTGCTCAAAACTATTTCTCCATTTTCATCCGTTTTTCCAGGAGTTATTGGTTGAGTTCGATTTTTAGAAATATATGTTCCATATTCTTGACCAAAATAATATACTTTTACAACTGCTCCTATCAATGGCATTTTAACATTATCAGTAACAACGACTCTTAAAGTTTGGCTTGGTGTATATTTAATTATGGAAGGGCAAGTTTCTCCAACAATTAGATAAGGAATTCTAACCTTTATTCCTTGTCTTCCTGTTAAAGACGTATTCAGATGATAATATGTGAACTCTCTTTCAAACAAAGAATAATTGCTAATAATTTGATCAGCATAAATGGCAGGTTCATAAAATGATATGTATTTTAGAAAGATATGCTGAGGTCCATTTATCAATGATGGGAAATAAATTCGTTCTCGAATATTATTCAATCCTACAAGTCTGTCAATTGCCCATGTTCTACCAACTGGTTCAATAAATTGTATAGTAAATATAGATGAAAAATTTAAAGAAAATTCACTTTGATCTCCAGAAAAAAGATCTGTTACCAACACATCAACCGTATTGTCCTGGTTTAGGTGATCATTAATAATAACAGTCTCGTTATTTAATTTGAGAGAATGATCATTCAATAAATTTTTATCAGGGAGATTTACAGTTAAGGCAATATATATATCATCGAGAAAAATAGGTCCAGTAGGGATTGTATGAGATTTATTATATTCTTTGCATGATAAAAGAAAATTATAGTTAAATTCAGCAGTAAAATTTTGTTCCTTATTCATAATCATTAAATCTTTTTCAGCATTTTGACGTAAACTCCATTCATTTATATTTAAAGTATATTCCCAGATAAAATGTAGAATAAAATTTGAATTTGGCAATCCTTGGAAGTAGTCTTCGTAATCAAATACAATGAAATTATCATTATCAATGATATAATCAGTTTCAGCATCCAATTCAAGAATAGTAGTACCATATTCAACAAAAAGCTGTGATAAATCGCAAGGAGTTAAACGAGTATGATATATAAAATATCCTTCTGTTAGACCGTTGTATTCAACAAATACGCTTTCATTTATTTTCACTGCAATAATATTATTATCTGTTATATTTTCATTCAGATTATCCACAATTGCGGGTTCTATCGTTCCCATAAATTTCATACTAAGGCGGGAGGCATTCAAATTTGTCGAATTATAGTCTTGCCAAATTAGAGGATATGTACCATTGTAAGTGAAGAATCCCCTTTCTAATTCAGTAAAATCAATATTATTTAC
>JAUWHL010000239.1 GCA_030605895.1 Promethearchaeota archaeon
TAACAAAATTCCTACCACTTGACTCGAGAAATCTTTTAAATGTTTTCTGCATATCTTCTAAGTGAATCACTTCAGAAATGAAATCATTAGTATCAACTTTACCTTGAGCAAACAAATCAATAGCTGCTAAAATGTCATCTCGATCATGTCCCAGACATCCTTTTAATGTTACCTCTTTAGAATTTAACATAAATAAAGGAAATGTTATGCTTCCTTTATGAATTCCTTCTAGCAATATGGTGCCACCTTTTTTGATAAAATTAACTGCATTGGATATTGTTTCTTCATTTCCAACACAATCAAAAATAAAAGTAGGATCTCCAAGTTTTTTTGTAACCCTTTTTACTTTAGCTCTACTTGTACCAACAGCATCGGTTGCGCCCATTTCTATAGCCCTTTTCCTTAAAAACTCATGTGGCTCAATTACAACTACATAATTAGGATTTTTCTCTATTAATAATGCTTTGAGGATAGTCAATCCAACATTTCCCCCTCCAATAATGAGTATATTCTCATTTTTTTCTATTTTTGATAATTTAAAAGCTCTCATTATTAGGGCAAATGTTTCTATCATTGCCGCATCTCTAATTGAAACTTTTTTGGGGATTGGAAATAAAGAAATTTTAGGGACTTTAACATATTCAGCAAATCCACCATCTTGAAATACACCCATAGCTTTTAATTGCCCTTGGCTAACATCAAGCGAAACATTAACGCAAATAACTTTATCTCCTACTTTTACTTCAGATATATTTTTACCAATTTCAACTACTTCACCTACAATTTCATGTCCCATTACTAAAGGCACATTATACATTTTATACTTGAAATTTGTTATATCACTCCCACAAATTCCGCAAAAATGAACTTTAACTAAAGCTTCATCTGAACCGGGAGTTGGTTTAGTATAGTCTTCCCTATATACTATTTTTTGGATATCTTCCAAAATGGCTGCTCTAATAGACGCTTCATCTCCAATTATTTTTTCTTTTATATCATTTATTTAAGAAAAATAATATACTTTTTGTAAATTTAAGAATAAAATATAAAAAAAATGATTAAATCCCTAATAAAGCACTCATGCTTTTTAGGATTGTATCTATTTCAGTATCAAATGTTTTTACTTGATCGAAAAAGATGTTGTTTACCTGGAGTAATTGTTTTATTACGTATTCAGGGGATTGAGTAATCTGTTTTGCCAGATTAATTGCTACATCTAAAACTTCTTCTTTCTCAACCAATCGATTAATAATATTTAACCGATATGCTTCTTCAGCTGTGAGAAAGGTTTCCCGGGTTCCTGTATTTAATGTAATTTCTAAAGCTTTTCCACGTCCGACGAGAGTCATATAAGGAAAAAAAAGAGGGCAAGCACCAAATCTTATCTCAGGATGACCAAAAAGAGACCTTTTTGAAGCAACCCGAAGGTGACAAATAACAGCAAGATCAAAAGCTCCTGCTAGAGCATACCCGTTCACTGCAGCAATTAATAATTTAGGAAATTCAAATATAGTTTGATGAAAAAGATGATTAGAATCGACAAATTCCTGGTAATCACCTTTTCCTTGTACTACTGCTTGTACTTCATCTCTATCAAATCCAGCGGAAAAAAATTCTTCACCCCCATAAAATATTACTGCTTTTACTCTTTTTTCTTCTTTAAGAGAGTCTAATGCATCTATAATTTCAGCTCTCATTGCTTCGCTTAAAGCGTTTTTCTTTTCTGGACGATCAAATTGGATAATCGCTATTTTACCTTTTTTCTCAACTTTGATAAATTGATAATTCTTTTCTTCCATATCTTTCAACTTAATTAAATTTATTTTTAGTTATTTAAAATTTAGATAAACATCTTTAAATTTCTTCTACAAAAAAAATAAAAAACTTATTGAATATTTAATTAAAATTGATATTATGAAACCTCCAATATGCAGAGTATGTGATAAAAAATTAAAAGATTTGAATAAGGGAGGTTTAGTTTATTTTACTAAACGCCCTTCTGATATAGAATGGGAAAAAAGAATGGAAGAGATTGGAGGAGTAGGACATCCACCATACGCAGAATGGTTCTGTAAAAAACTTTACGATAAAGCAAATGAACTAAAATACTTAACTATAGATAAGGCATTAAAAATTTTAATGCTTGAAGGTTTCTAATTATATAATATGATTACCGGATCTCGTAAGTAACTTGGTAATTCTCTTCCTAATAGGATCTCTATCTAATATTTCTTAAATTTTTAAAAAAAAGAGGAAAAGGAAGAATTATTCAATCCCTATTATAAAGGAGAAGAGAGGATTAAATCTTAGTTTAATCGAGGGCGAAATCCAATAAAGGATTGAAACAAATTCCTTTTAACTAGACTAATTACAATGATATACATATCTAAATGCAATTTTTGCATTTTATTTTATATAAGTAGCAAGTTTTAATATGTTAGACCTTATCATTTGGACAGAAGAAAATGAATTTAACCGAAGAACAGATTAATAGATATTCTCGTCAAATTGTTCTTAAGGAAATTGGAGGCATTGGTCAAAAAAAATTATTAAATTCAAAAATATCTTTAATTGGGTTAGGAGCTCTTGGATCACCAGCAGCATATTATTTAGTCGCAGCAGGAATTGGTAATCTAAAAGTGATTGATTATGATTCTGTTGAGCCTTCAAACTTACATAGACAGATTCTCCATTTCACAAAGGATATCAATAGGAAAAAAACTGAGAGTGCTATTGAAAAACTTAATCAATTAAATCCAGATTGTCATATCGAAGTTATTTCCGATAAAATCACGTCTGTAAATGCCAAAGAAATTATTAGAAACTCTGATTTTGTTATAGAAGGGTCTGATAATTTTCCTACCAAAATGTTAATCAATGATGTGTGTGTTTATTTACAGATCCCATTTACAATAGCAGGAGTACTAAGATTCCATGGTCAGATAATGACTACAGTTCCAGAAAAAAAGACTGCTTGTTATAGATGTCTTTTTGGTGATATCACTGAGACACCTACTGGAATGTCATGTTCAGAAGCAGGAGTTATAGGATTAATTCCAGGGATTCTTGGTTGTATTGAAGCAAACGAAGCAATTAAATGCATCCTAGATGTAGGGGATTTAATAATAAATAAGATTATGTATGTAGATCTCTTACGTAATGCCTTTAATTTTATTGATATTTATAGAGATGAAAATTGTATAGCGTGCGGAGAAAACCCCATAGATCTGGTTGAAACCTACGATTATAGGATAGAGGACGTATGTCATTAGAAAAAATAGATATTAAAGGTCATGTTTGTCCTATGACCTTTGTCTATACAAAATTAGCCCTTGAAGAGTTAAATAAAGGCGATATATTAGAAGTTGAATTAAATTTCCATCCCGCAGTTAAGAATGTTCCTAAAAATTGTGAACGACAAAGCCTAGCAGAGTTAATAGAAGTAAGAGAAATAAATACAAATAAGGAAATTTATCAATTAGTATTAAAAAAGCTTTAATTACTTGGGTTAGAGTAAATAGAATGACAGATATTTTATAAATTGATAAAAATTTAGTGAAATAAAAAATTAAGTGCAATTTTTTCATCTATTTTTAAAAAAAACGTCTGACTAACCTCCAGCAATAGCTGGTAGAAAAGAAATTTCATCTCCATCTTTAATTATGGTGTCCAGACCATCAAACTTACGAATATCCTTTCCATTTAATCCTATGATAATAAATTTACTTAATTTACCATCTGCGTTAAAGATATTCTCTTCAAAATCTGTTCCTATTAATGAACTTAATCTTATTAAGGTGTTTCTAATTGTTAATGTGTTATCAAAAGATAAAGGAATTTCTTCTCTCCCAACAATATCTACTAATAAAGAAAAGAAGGAAGTTTTTATATTTATCAAATTAAAGTCCCTTAAAATTTAAATTTCAATTTTACATGAATATTATTAGTTTTTAAAAAAATATGGCATTTATCTATTTGGATTATAAAATGTAAAAATTACTGTAATTTTTGCAAATATCAAAATACTCAGTCAAGTGATTCTTATTAATAAAGATAAATTAAACATCGGGCATCTTTCGACTGCTTATCATACAAATTACGTATTGATGGAATCCGAGGATTTAATAAAAGATTTAAAAATAAATGTAAATTGGATTCTGTTTGGAACAGGACCTGCTATGGTTAAAGCATTTAAAGAAGAGAAATTAGATATAGGTTATATGGGATTACCCCCTGCAATTATAGGAATTGATAAGGGTGTTCCAATAAAATGTGTAGCAGGAGGTCATGTTGAGGGAACTATCTTGGTTGCTAGAAATGAATACAACACAAGGAAGCAATTAGATAATAATTTAAAAATGGTTTTTTCCCAGTTTAAAGGAAAAACAATAGGGGTTCCGAGTAAAGGATCAATTCATGATGTTATATTAACGTTTTATTTGGAAAAATACAATTTATTAGATGAAATTAATATTAAAAATTATGAGCAAGCAGAATTTATTGCTAAGGATATGAGAGATGGTATTTTAGAAGCCGGAGTTGGAACTCCTGCATTAGCGGTTTTTGCAGCAACTATCTTAGATTCTCAATTAATTATTGAAGCAAAAGATCTATGGTCAAATAATCCTAGTTATGGTATTTTTATTCATGAAAAGCTTATTCAAACTGATCCTGAAATTTTATTAAAATTTCTATATCATCATAAAGATGCTTCACATCTACTTCGAAATTCTCCTTTAATAGCAGCAGAGAAAATAGCTAAAACATTTGAAATAATTGATAAAAATTATGCTGAATCTGTTTTAAAGATATCTCCAAAATACTGTATAGCTCTCTCAGAGGGTTATGTTAAATCAACAATGAGGTTTGTAAAAACCCTTTATAGTTTAGAATATATTACACGAAAGCTTAAAAGAAAAGAC
>JAUWHL010000155.1 GCA_030605895.1 Promethearchaeota archaeon
CCAAAGCAGCTTTACTTGATCCTAAGGCAGTATTTATAGATGGAATGGAGATCCCCTTTATTTTGAGTGAGGGAGAAACAGGTCTTTTAATTCATATTGTATATGAGCATAGTTATCATGAAATCAAAATTGACTTAGAAAGTAAACCAATAAAGCCGACAATCTCATGGATTCATATTTTGCCATTAACTATGATATTCATAGTACTATTGAGTATTCGAGTACATCATTTAAGGAAAAAAGGCTCTAAACACAGATCTTAGATTCTCGAAATTAAGAACAAAGCCATTCTTCTTTTTTGATTATTTCTAACTCTAATTTGGAAATATCTTTTATCTTGAAAAAATCTTGAGTAAAATAAAAATGTAGAAATTAGTAAGGTGAAAATTCTTTAGAAAGATTATGAACCGTTTTTAATGAACAATCTTAGACGGAGACTTAATTTTTTTCAATTTTGTTTGATATTCAGGGCAGACTTTATATTCAGGAAAATTGCATGAATTTTGATTAATAGGAAGAGTACAAGTGTGTGAAAAAGGGCACTCATGTAAATTATTAGATGAAATAAGATTCAAATTCCTCAACCTCAAATTATTCAGTTAGAGAGAAAAAAATTTTCTTTTTGTTTATACTTTTAGTCTATTTTTTATTAATTCGGCAATATAGTAAAAATAGGATGCGTAATTTCTGCGAATTTTGATAAGATCGTGAAAAGTAAATTAGATGCCAGGAATCAATATATCTGAAATATAAATTCTTTAAACTAAAAGTGAATATTTAAATTAAATTTGCTCTTTTTATTGAATTGAAGATGGTGCGAGAAAGAGTATTATTGAGATTATTTGGTAAAAAGCTCTTAAGTTTCAAAAAGTTAGATACGGGGGAAGTGATTGGGACGGGTTTATTAAATCCAATTTTCAACAAATTAAGATTCCTTATTATGATTCTCATCCAGGCACAATTCTACAGGCAGTATACGAATTTAGGACAATGGAGAGGTAAGAGAGTAGCAAACACGTTCGCACCACCAGTTGGAAGTCATCCAATGCTGCGGGTATTGAAAGCCAGTATAATGACCAGAATTTTTCGTCATACATTTCCTGTTGCTATGACATTCGCAGTAACCTATAAGTGTCAATGTAATTGTAAACATTGTAGTGCAGGAAGGCACTTGAGGAATGATTTGCGTGAACTTTCAACAAAAGAGGCGAAAGCTATGATAGACCAAAGTCAAAATCTTGGTGTGGCACTTATTGCATTCACAGGAGGAGAACCACTATTACGCGATGACATCTATGAATTAATTTCTTATGTTGATAAAAGGAAGGCTATGCCTATTCTTTTTACAAATGGATTATTACTTTCGGAAGAAAATATTGATAAATTAGTTGATGCTGGATTGTATTCGCTTTTTGTAAGTATTGATAGTCCCATTCCTGAAGAACATGATCAGTTAAGAGGGATGACAGGTCTATTTGAATCGGCCATTCAGGGAATAAAGAGAATGCAATCTAAAGGAGGTTTTGTAGGGATATCATCGTATGCTACTCGCTCGGCAACTCAAAAAGGAATGTATAAAAAGCTGTATTCGCTAGCAAGAGAACTTGGTGTCGAAAATTTAATCCTTTTTGATGGTGTACCAACAGGAAATACGTTAAATGATACCAGTGAGATGCTTACTCCAGACCAACATGAAGAAATTCGAAAGTTCTCTTCTAATGTTTTTAGGCATCGGATGGTACCACAATTAAATTCTCAATCTTGGCAGAATTCTATAGAAGGATACCTTGGGGGTATTGGGTGTTTAGCCGTAAATCTCCAATATTATGTTTCAGCATATGGGGATGTGTCGCCATGCGATTTTACTCCCTTATCATTTGGGAATGTAAGAAATAAATCTATAAAGGAAATCTGGAATAAAATGGTACATCATCCCGCGTACAATCATCAAAGTACTTTTTGTAGAATGCAACATTCAAACTTTAGACGCTTTTATATTGATCCTATACCCGACGACTCTAAACTTCCGTATAATATTGAAAAGCTTCCTAAAGTAGATTATAGAATCTAAATTATATAGTTTCATATAAATTGATTAAAGTAATAAAATATTATAATTGAATTATATTCTTATCTGAGTTTTTCTTTAAGAAAATCAATAATTTCTACATTACCAATGCGAATATCTTCCTTAATTTCTGATCTTAAATTTTCTAAATCTGTTTTTGTTGCCATATTTTGGAGCATTTCACCTATAGCCTCTCTTATTACAATCATACTTTTTTCTATTTCTTCTCTATGATTCCTTGCATTTTCAAACCGTTTATCCATTGTTTCAAATCGTTTAT
>JAUWHL010000039.1 GCA_030605895.1 Promethearchaeota archaeon
ATTATGAATCTCTTGGTTTGCTCTTTATATTTTCTTATTAATCTCTTTAATCTAATTCCAGTTAGTCTGTTATAAAAGAGTATAGTAGTAAGTTTTTGATCATCATTTAATTGAAGGTCATTTAAATCTTGAGTATTTATAATGGTGTTATTTTTTGCTAGGTTTTCTTTGAGAAATCTTACAAGTTGAGGAGGAAATTGTTTAGGAATAAAAATTTTTGATGATTTTAATTTTGGTAAGATACTCTGTTCATAAAGAGAATAGAGTAGTGATTCAAATGTCTTATATGCTTTTAATTCAGTCATTAAATAAAATTGATATAGTTCATCATAAATCTCATGATGTTCGTTTTTAGCATCTTTTCTTTCTAAGTGATCTTCAGATAAATTGTACAGCGAAAATATTCCATTATTATTAACTAATTTCCAATTGGATTTTATTATCATAGTCCTTTTAACTGCTTGGAACATTAAATAACAATCTCCACGGATTGTTCTCTGATTATTTACATCAATATCCTTTTCAATTAACTCTTTAAAAGAAATTGAATCCCTTTCATGAGATATATTAATATTTAGATAATCCAGAATCGTCTCCATCAGATCAACTAAATAAGTTCTCTTTTCTATTATCCTAGGGTGAGATGAAGTCAAACTTGTTGGTAATTTAATAAATAAAACAGGTTGCATTGAAGATTGATGGATATCATCAAAATGTAATAATTTAGTTTTCTTATATAAATTCTTATCGTAAAATCCATGATCTGAATTGATGATTATTACTGAATTTTCCCAATAGTTATTCTCTTTCAAATACTCTATTATTTTTCTTAAATATTTATCTGTTTGAGGGCCACTTGGTCTAAAAAAGGTGAATAAAAAGTTTTTTTCATCAGGCTGAAATTTTTCAACTTTCTGAATAAAATATTGATATACTTCCTTAGCATCCAGCCAGTGATCTCCTTTATACATATCTGTTTCATAAAATGGATTGAGTATATCTTTTAAAATAACAGCTTGTTCTCTACCAAAAATAATTGATTGAACTCTGTAATTCTCTTCTTTCAATGGTTCAATGAAATTCTTATATTTCAAACTGGGCAAGTTCTCAATTGAACGATAGTAATCAGGGAATATATAATAAGGAAACCTACCAGTTAAAAATGAAAAAAGCGACAAATTGGTAGAAGGAAATTGAGAAATACAATCTTCAAAATAAAATCCTTCATTTTCATTTTTTAATTTATTATAGATTGGAAGTAAACCATGTAAATCAGACCTTTCATAATTACAAATTGAGTCAGTAAGAATCCAAAAAATATTCATCAAAACGCCTTCGTAATTTTTTAATTCAAAATCCTTATGGATTTTCTAAGAATTTTTTTTCATAATGTTTTAAAGCATCTTTTTCAATACTTCTCGATTTTAAAATCATAAATGTTAAAAAAACAAAAAGTAGAAAAAGAACATAGCTAATAATCAAAAGCTCTAGTACCCAAACCATTTCAAAATATATGTATAATAAGAATCCAATAAAAAACATTGTTGTAATCATATGTGTATGACTAAATGCATTTACAAGATTGATAGATATACTTTTAATTCTCTTAATAAAAGATTTTTTTGAGGGTGTTTCTTCGCTTCTCTCCGTCTTAATCTCAATCTTATTTTTAATATCTCCCTTAGCAAATGCTATGATAGATATTTTCCTAACAGTTCTTATTCCTATTAGGAAAAAAGTTGCGATGAATGCAAGAATTATATATAAGAACTCAGAATTGATTCTATAAATACTATATCCAAAAGAAAAGAAAAACCATCCTTGAAAGAATAAATGTCCGATTTCATCATAATATATACCTCGGAGAGATGTTTGTTTCTTATATCTAGCGACTTCACCATCAACTTCATCAGATACATAATAGATATATAACAAAATAAATCCAATAATAATTAAAAGATTATTCCCTATACCTATTAAGAACAATCCTACTAGCCCAATTAAAAGTCCTGCGATAGTAATAAAATTAGCTGTGATTGGGGTCTTTACAAGAATCCAAGTAATATATCTTGAGAAAAAAGTGTAAATCCAATGCCACCAATCTTTCTTTTTTCTTCGCTTTTCAAGTTTTGTTCCTTGAGTAATCTGCCTAAATTCTTTAAAACTTTCTCTTGGCATATTGTATTAAAAAATAGTTTTTAAATGTATAAAAATTAGATAATATATAATTTTAATCAAAGAAAGGAACGAAATAATTTGAGTATTTTAACTAAAATTATTAAAAAGGTTACAAAATCATATTTATCTTATTTGAATTATATAGTTCCTTATTTTCCTATATTTATTTGGAAAAGGATCAAATTCCTTTCTGTTATGAATTATTGGAGAATTGAATATAAATTAGGAGGAAAAGATAAGTATAACCAAGAATCATCCTTAAAAACTATTTATAAGCGATATTGTAAACATTTAAATATAGATAAAAACACTTTTAAAGATAAAATTGTTGTTGATGTAGGATGTGGACCTCGGGGTTCGCTCCATTATTTTAATGCTAGATTGAAAATAGGGGTGGATCCTTTTGCTAATTTTTATCGCAAAAAATTTAATGTGGATAAACAAGACATGATATACTTACACACTGGCGCAGAAAGTATTCCGATTAGCGATGGATTTGCTGATTTTGTTATTTCCCATAATGCCTTAGATCATGTTGATAATTTTAATCAATCTATAAAAGAAATTCATAGAATTATTAAATCTGAAGGTATTATTATATTCCAGCTTAATTTTAATGAAAGACCTACTATAAATGAACCGATTCTATTAAATAAAAAAATTGTAAAAGAAGCAATGGAGAATCTTTTCGATTATCAAATAGAAAAAGAAGTTTTCACTCAAGATTATAAACATTTTGGCTCTTATATTTTAATTAAAGGTAAAAAAATCAATTAGATTAAAAAATTACACTTATTGAAAATAAATTCTCATAAATATTAATTAAAAGAGATTCTTAAATCAATGAGTCCTACTGGCCCTCAATTTTATAATCTTTAGGAAAAAGAAATTATGTTAATTAAAAATTATAAAATTGGGACTATCCATATGATTTATTTATGTTATTTTATCTTACTTTCAATTGTTGTACTTTTTCCTTTAGATTTTCTTCTTGTATTGATACCTGATGATAGCTATTATTATTTCGAAATAGCTAAAAATGTAGCATTAATTGGAGAATCCACATTCGATACAATTAATAAGACAAATGGGTTTCAACCCTTATGGTTGATTATATTAGTTCCTTTTTTCTCTTTTAAATTAGATTTAGTATTAACTCTCAGAATTATCATTCTATTTTCTGGAGTTATTTTTTTCATTACTTTAACTATCTTATATCGATTAAGTAAATTATTATTTGATAATAAAACCGCTGAATTCAGTGTAATACTTTTTGCTTTTAATCCTTTAAATATTATTTTAAATTTAAATGGAACAGAAGCTGCTTTAAATGGTCTGATTTTATCTATTTTATTTTACTATATATTTAAGACAAATTTCGAAGATATAAATGAGCGAGATTTTCTAATAATTGGTTTTCTTCTTTCTTTATCTTTTTTGATAAGGACAGATAATATAATATTAATATCAAGTATTATTAGTTTTACAATTTTTTCTGGAATGGTTAAAGTTAAAAAAGAAAACTTTAAGATCTTCTTATTGTTTATTGTTATTCTTTTATTTTTACCTTCAATTTACATTTCTTGGAATTTAATTAATTTTAATCACATTTTACCTATTAGCGGGGTTGCGTTTGGTATATCAATTACTTCAGTATTGATTTCTCTGATGGTGATTGTAACAATCTGCTCTAGCTTGGGGTATATATTTAGAAAACTTGAACTTAATGAAAAATTACTTAAAATATTAATTCTATTAATTATAACCCCAATTCTATATCGCTCTTATTATTTATATCTTGAAATCAGCGGTCCTGGAAGATTTGCTGAATGGTATTATGTCTTACCATTCATTTCTTTAACAATATTAATATCATTTGCATTAATCAATCTTTTTAGAAAAATAGCTCTCTATTCGAAATCTTCAGATATCAAAAGATATAATATTAAAATATGGGCTCTTCAAATTGCCTTTATATCTCTTCTATTTATGATTTTTGTTCCGATTACCGCAGTAAATAGAATTGATCATGGAGCTAGATATCAAGCGTCAATATGGATAAACGAAAATACCCCTGAGGATTCTATTATTGCATCTGGTAATGCTGGTTGTTTGGGTTATTTTACAAGTCGCCCGTTAATTGAAACAGGTGGTCTTGTAAACAGTTATGAATTTTTTGAAACATATAAAGGTAATGACACCGCTTTTATAATTGAAGGAGATTATGATTATTATGTAGATAGAAAAATGTATATTCCCCTCTCAAATGCCGAAATGGAGGATTTAGGTTTGATATTAGTTAAAGAAATTATAGAACCAAGGAAAGAGGGATGGAATATTCATATTTGGTATAACCCTATCTAATCTTTTTTAATTAGAATTTTTAATAAAATAAAAACCATGAATCAAATTAGGTTCTTAACTCAGTGTTTCCTAATTTCTTCAAATCATAAATTTAATTTGAGACTCACTATTTTTTTTTCTTAATTAATTTTATTTAAAAATATTATTCTCAACATGGAAAACACTGATACTGAGAACCAAAATTCAAAGGGTAATACAGAATACAGAAATTTAGCAACAAATACATTATTCTCATTTTTATTTAATTATAGTTCTCTATTTTTTACATTTGTATATTCATTTCTTTTAGCTCGTCTATTTGTGGATGAAATTTGGGGATATCTAATATTAGCTACTTCATATATTATGATAGTTGTAATTATTACATCATTATTACCACCGGGGCTCAATTTTACCTTAAATTACTATATTCCAAGATATTTTGCCTTAAATGAAAAATCTAAAATAAAATCTTTAATCCGAAACACAGTTATAATAAAATTAACATTTTTAATTCCTATTTTTATGGTCAGTGTTCTTGCATTTCTATTATTTGCTAATTTTCTTGCGAATACTTTAGTTTCTCTCTTCTTTATCTTATCTCCTTGTATTTTAGTGAACAGTTTGAATTATATTGTAGAAGCAATAAATCGTGGTTTTAATAAATTTAATTATAATTTATTGTTTTTAATAGTGAAAAATATAATTCATATTATCCCTTTAGTTCTTTTTTTTGTTTTTAGAATTGAAATTGAGATTGAAATTGCCGCATGGATAGTGTTAATTTCAAGCTTAGTTCCATTTACACTTAATTCTATTTTTGTCTTTATAATGGTTAACAGAATTAAATCAACTGGAAGCAAACCAGACTCATTTAAAGAAGATATATCTAAAACATTTAAATATGGTGGTTATATAGGCTTCAATGATCTTATTGAAAGAATTTGGAGGGAAGGCCAAAAAATAGGAATTGGTCATATTATATCTACTGATGTTGTTACAGGATATCATATCGCACTAAATTATCAAAAATTAAATGATTATGTTATTAGCTCTTTTAATTTTCCATTATTAACGTCTTTTACAACTTTAAATACAAAAGAGAGTTATGAACAAATAGAAACGATTTATAGAATTACCTATAAAGTAACCTTATTTCTTTTGTTAATTATATCAGGTATTCTATTTTTCAGTGTAGAATTTGTTTTGGATTTTGTATTTCTTGAAGACCGTTTAATATACTCCAATTTTCTTCGTTTAATTGTACTTGCCTCTATATTTAAAATTCTAGCGACATTTGTACAAAGTCAATTAAATGCTCAACATAAAGTGAAATTAACCTTGTTTTTAAGAATAATTTATACCTCATTTAGCATTCCTCTATTTTTTATCGGGCTATTCTTTTTTGGAGTAGAAGGAGCAATCATCTATGGATTAATTATAGGAAATATTCTTTCAATGATTATTCAAATTTATGCTTCATACAAATTTGGGCAAATTAAATTGAGCATCAAAAAAATCGTAATTCAATATATAACATTTTTCATTCCTTTATCTATTACAATAGTTTTAAAGGAATTAATATTCAATGCTGCGACCGAAGGTTTTATTCAATTTCTAGGGCTTTCACTCTTTAAAAATTTTGATTTCTTATCAATTTTTACATTTCTTATACTCTTTATCTTAATGAATTCTTTGTTAAGAGCAGTTACCTCTTCTGATATTTCCTACTTTCAATCTCTTTTAGATGAAAATAGATTCTTTGATAAAATTATGCTTAAAAGTTTAAACATTACTAAGAAATTCACTAGAAAATAAAAAATATCAGTAAATTAAATTTTAAAATAATATCCACCCACTACAAATTGAATTTTATTTTCTTAAAGAATTTTTAACCAATTAAATTTTTATTACAGTCCATCATCAATTTTGATTTGTCTGTGAAAATTTAGTATTTGAATTGAATGGATGATTCTGAAGATTAGAAAACCTAATTTAAAATTAACTTTTTATAGATAGATTCAAAATTTAGTAAATTATTTTTCCACAAATATTTAGCTTTTATCGTATTTATTCCATTCTCTTTAAATTTATTTCTTAACTTTTCATCTCTTAGAAGCTTTATTATAGCTTTTTTATAGCAGATTATATCTTCAGTTTCACATAAAATTCCGTTTTCCATATGTTTTATTAAATCTCTTACACCAGGAATATTACTTGAAACAATAGGAACTTGGTAAATCATAGCTTCCATTAAAACACCAGGCAATCCTTCTCCTCTACTAGGAAAGAAAAATAGGTCTGCTTGATTATAAAAATTATGAACATCTAAACGATTTCCTAAAAACTTAATCTTTTCTGATAGTCCTAAAGTTGAAACTAATTTAATTGATTTCTCTCTTTCCGGACCATCGCCTACTAAAACAAACTTAATCTTTTCATCTCTCAATATGGTTGCTGTTTTTATAATTGAATCAATGCCTTTTCTTTTATTATGAAGACCAATAAATAAAACAATTTTTTCATCAGTCTTAATAGTTAATAAATTTTTTATGTTTTCATCTGAAGATT
>JAUWHL010000001.1 GCA_030605895.1 Promethearchaeota archaeon
TATACGTGATTTGATTTTTTTTGATATCAAAAGTGTGGTTTGACACATATCCTGGTCTACCTGTTAAGTACAGTCCAAAAAGAAAGCTTATGGTCGAATCCATATCAGACTCACATATGCCGTATTTTCCTTCGTTACTTAATTCGAAAAAAGCCATGCAAGGATAAGCGGGAAACGCGCCGCACAACAAGAATGTGCCACAATCGGGAGTAAAAATGTCAATGTCTTTATCTTTCAAGATATTTTTAAAAGCTAGATATAGTTTTGCGGAATTTAAAATGGTTTTATCCGTGGGTTCTACTATCTTAGCGTTTTTAATCCATTTTTGAGCGATCTCTTTTGCTTGGTCAGTGTTAACCTCATTATAATATTTGATAATCTCCTCTGGATCTCCTCTAATCATTTCTATATCGAATATATTTTTTAATATTTCTTTGTAAAGCGCTTCATCCTTTCTCCACTGGTGTGCTTGATCAAAACCAACCGTATCGGTATAAAATTCAAATTCCTCATCGCTACTCATTTTACCTACTTGATCCATAAACTCTGGATGATTTTTCGCTATTCGCATTCGTTCGGGATTAAATAACTCTAAGATGACATCCCAGTTCATTTTAATGACGTCCTTGGCGTAAACTAAGACCCTTTTTCCTCTTAAACGCACGAGATTAAACATATTTTCAAACATTTTGTCAAAATCTTCTATTTTCTTTGAAGATAAAATAGATATCTGAAAATTCTTGTCTTTAACACTTGAGAATATTTTTGTGAATGTATGATCTCCAGCGTAAACAAAATTGGCTAATATTACAGGTTTTTTGCTCTCAATAAATTCAATGCCAGCTTGAACAATCCCTGGGTCTCCATAATGCCCTATCGTAAAAACTATAACCCCGTCAGCCTCTTCGATATCCTTTTTAATCTGGTTAACTAATTCGTTATCGTATGTTGTAATAATCTCACTATAGTTAAACTCAATTTTATTAAATTTCTCGTTTAGATGTTTTCTAATGGAATCTATCGTTTTGTTATTGTTATATCCCAAATATGGCCATCCTGCTTCCCATTGAGGTTTTCCAATAAAAATTACTTGGATATTATTTTTGTCAGTTTTCATCTAACTAATTCCTCAAAAATTACTTTATTTAAAATATAATGATACTTTCATACTTATAATCTTTTAAGAATTTCTAATTCCAATTTAACTAATTATACGATCATAATGGCTACTTCTTTTTATTGGTTAGGTGTTTCATTAGCGATTTCTTCAGGTATCTCTAATCATATTGGTACTGTCTTTCAAAAAAAGGTAGTAAATGAACTTCCAGATGAATCAAAATTTATGAGAAGTTTAGTAAAAGAACGATTATGGTTATGTGGTTTCATTTTACAATACGGATTAGGAGCTGTTTTTTATATGATAGCTCAATTATTCATAGGTCCTGCATTAATTCCTGGATTTATGGCTTCAGGATTAATTGTTTTAGCAATAGGATCTGTAAAGATTGTTGGTGAAACTCTAAATAAGGGAGAAATTTTTGGAATTATTTTGATGATAATAGCATTTTTTCTCCTAGGAATTAGTGAGTTATCAATTGATATTACTAGCATAAACTTAATTGAAATAGCATTTATTCTCAGGATTGTTGTATTTACACTCATTATAATTTTATTCTCTGTTATTTGTTATATGGTACAAAGAACAAGTAAGAGGTTTAAAGGGATTTTATTAGCGATTATATCAGGTTTCATGTTTATACTTTCTAATTTCTGGGTAAGCCCTTTGATAGGAGTTATAGCTAAGATATTTAGTGGAGCTTTTAGTTTGGGAGAAATGCTATTATTTATTATTTCTTGCATTATCCTAATTTTATCTAATTTTCTAGGGGTATTAACGATTCAAAAATCTTTCACAGTAGGTCAAGCTAGTAACTTAGTCCCTATTCAACAAGTTCCTACACTTATAGCTCCTATAGTAATTTATTTTCTGATATTTTTATTAATCCCGCCTAGCATATTTTCTGGTTACTATTTAATTATTGGTATAATACTAATTATTATTAGTTCATTTTTATTAGGGAAAAGATCAGCTCAAATAGAGCAGATTAAATAGAGCTTTATTACTATCTAATTATATTATGGCGAAAATTGTATTTTTTCAAGCTCATCCCGATGATTTAGAGCATAAATGTGGTCATTTAATGCACTATCTTGCAACCAAATCCAAAAAGAAACATACAATTAAGATTGCTTCAATCACCAAAGGTGAATTTGGACTTCCGGGACCTCAATATGATAAATTTAAAGGTAATCTACTAGGAAAAATCAGAACTAAAGAACTTTATAAAGCTGAGAGGATTCATGGAGTTCTTCCTCAAAATATTGATTTTTTTGGGTATATTGATGGCTTTGTACCTTTCAATAAAGATTTTATTAATAGAATCGCTGAATATTTAAAAAAGGAAAAACCAGATATTATTTTTGCTCCAGAAGCAATATATTCATGGTATTATCATATGGATCATATAAACATAGGAAAAGCAATGTTTTACATTATCCATAACAATCTAATCGATTTTTCTCCAATCCTTTATTTCTACACTTCATTACATCCAAATTTCTTTTTTGGTTTTGAAAAGAAGGATATCAAAGCTTTAACTTATAAATTGATTGCTTGTCATAAAACACAACAATGGCTTTTAAAATATATAATGATACCGTATCAAGCATTTAATCGATTTGCCGGAAGAAAACTTCCTGGATGGAAATATGCTGAACCTTATCGTCGTGTGTATTTCAATAAGAAAAATTTATATAAAAATAAACAGCCTTTAATTGTGCAAATTTTTACCCATTTTTTCTCAGGTCTCCCTTGGACTAAAGCAAAATACCCTCAAGATGTATTATTAGAACTTAAAATGAAGATTGGAAAAAAATAATGTTATAAAATGAAGCTAAATTTAATTTTTTTAAGGTGAAAATAAATGGCAAATGCAGAAGATTTAAAAAAAGCATTGGAAAAATGGGCAAAAAAACTTGAAGACCCAGAAATTGCTGAAGAATTTGAAGATTTTAATAAAACCATGCAATTTGTCTTTCCTGATATTGATTATAAAGTTCAATTGATTTTTCAGAACAAGCAAGCAAGAGTTGAAGATGGATATAATGAGGACGCTGAAATGAGTTTAGAAGTCGGATCTGATCTTTTTCTAGGAATATCAACAGGAAGAATTGATCCAATGGAAGCATTTATGGACGGTAGCCTTAAACCCAAAGGGACTATGTCAGATTTGGAAAGATTAGATATTTTTATGGATGATTAATAGTAAAAAATAAATTGTGAGATATAAATGGTCGAACCAATAGGATATAATAAAAATAGAGCAAAAGAACTTCTTGAGAAGTTTAATATAGACGCTTTAATTGCTACTACACCCGTCAATGTTTTTTATACAACAGGTATTCCTACTTTACATGTTGCCCCTAACCCAATATTATTTGTTTTGTATAATCAATATCCCAGCTTTTCAATAGTAACTAATGACGGAGAAGTATTTTTACTAATATGGGCGTTGTATGACAGTGTTGAAAGATTTTCTTGGGTAAAGAATTATGAACGTATTGGCTCCCCCAAAGGTGGTTTGAAATTATTAGGAGAAAAACTTGAAGATTTTGGTCTAAAAAATAGAAAAATTGGTATTGAAACTCTTATGCCTAGATATCAATCAGAATTTCTTCGAAAGGAATTTCCAGATGCTTCTTTTGTTGATGGGGATAACGTATTTTTAGAAATGCGTCTAATTAAATCAGAAGAAGAAATAAAAAGAATCAAAAAATCCACTCATATTGCAGAACAAGCTATTCTAAAATGTATTGAATCAGTAAAAGAAGGAATTACAGATTATGAATTACTTCAAATCGCAAGGAGTACTATAGTTAATGAAGGCGCAGAAGGTTGGGATCATTTAACTATGAATATTGGGAATTCTGATCCAGAAGCTCCCGGTGTTGGAACTGTTGTTGAGTCAGGTGATATGATTAGATTTGATTTTGGTGCTGTTTGGAAGGGATATGTTTCAGATGTTAGTCGTGATGCTGTTGTTGGGGTAGCTCCTGAAAAAGGTGTAAAGGCTATGGAAAATATGATTAAAGTTCAAGAATTCTGTTTAGAAAACCTTAAACCTGGAGCAGATCCAAAAGAACTTTATGATAGAGCATACAAATATTATAAACAACTAGGAAGAGGCTTCTGTAGTATAATTGGCCACAGTATTGGATTAGAAACTGAAGAAGCACATAT
>JAUWHL010000064.1 GCA_030605895.1 Promethearchaeota archaeon
TCGGCATTATAATTGGCATAAGCTCACACTTATAATTTCTTTTGAATGTGAAGAATATAAATAAAAATAATAAGGTTTCGACAAATTAAATAAAAAAAATGAAAATTATTAATACTTTTCATTCAATTTAAGTTTAACGCATCATCAACCATTGGGAATATAATTGAGATACTTGCATCATGAAATTTGCATCATTTATGGTGCCACTTTTTAATTGAGATATAAGAGTACCAATTTCATTTTTTTTACTTTCATGAAATTGCCTTAATCTTTCAGATTCTATGATCTCTTCTAGCATTCCTATAAATGTGTCCCAATTTATAGTCGTAGGAATAGCTGCAGTTTCCTCAGCTTCTTCTACGTTTTTAATCTTATATAAAGGATGGTCCTTATGAAATTGCTTTACATAATCATAAATCTGTTCACAGACCTTAAGAAATTCTTGTGGATTATAATCAATACCAGGGTCTTGCTTAAGACCTAAAGATATTATATCTGGCCATGAAACATCTGTTCCTTTCATAGATAAGACTGGCACCTCGTACTTACGAGAAAGTTCTAATTCATGAGCACAATCGACTGAATTGAATACTGATCTATTAGTGCCTAAGAAGAATATAATATCACTAATAGGGACATTTTGATCCATAAATTCATCAATGTTTCCCGATAGATCTTGCTCACAGAGAAGCACATCATACACTTCAGATTTAGCTTCTAAAAAATCGCCTAATTTCGCTAATTGATATGATTCATAATCCACAACCGCATGAGATACGAAAATGGACATGCATGATCTTTGTTTGAAATAATCTCGAAGTGTATCTAAATCACGTTTCGTTAATTGTTTCTCTGAATCTGACAATTCATTTTCGTCTAGTTTTAAATCCTCAAGAGTTTCAAGTGGCCATAATACATAGGGTAATGTTTCAAATTTATTTTTATTCAGATTTAAATTCTTAATCTTAGAATATCCGATACTTTTTGGTAAGCTTGTTAGGTTATTTTCCTCTAAATTGATATATTCTAGTTTTTCACATTGACCAAGGGATTCTGGTAAAGAGATCAGGTCATTTCTACGAACATTTAAAACGTTGAGAGAAATTAATTTGATAAATTCATCGGGTAATCTTTGTAGTTTATTCTCATTTATATTTAACCTTTCTAGTGATGATAAATTACAGATTTCAGAAGGTAAATGAGTTAATCGATTCCCATCTAAAAGTAATTTTTGTAGGCTTTTTAATTCTCCAATTTCGGATGGGAGTGCTTCAATTTGATTATTAGATAAAAATAATTCTTTTAATTTCTCCAATTTTCCAATACTTGCTGGTAATGTTTTTAGATTACCTTCAGTAATTTTTAAGTACCATAAATTTCGTAATTGTCCTATCGATTCAGGTAATGATTCTAAAGGAGTTCCACTAATATATAGATATTCTAATTTTTCAAGCTGACCAAGGTTATCTGGTAAGTTAGAGAGTTTGCAATCACTAATAGTAAGACGTTGTAATCCTTTCATTAATGCAAATGATTGAGGTAGAGAAGAGATATTATTTCCACTTAAATCAAGACCAAAAACCTTATCCAAATTACATATAGATTCAGGTAATGTTTCAAGTTTATTATTCGTTAAATCAATTGTCGCTAAATTTGTTATATTACCTATCGATTCAGGAATCTCTTTAACTTGATTGTTGTCAATACGAAAATTAGTGAGTGAAGTTAATTTGCCAATGCTCAAAGGGAGGTTTTCAAGTTTATTATTTTTTACAAGCAGTGTTTTAAGATTTAACAGGTTACCTATTGAATCGGGTAAACTATGCAAATCTAGGGAACTAATTTCCAAATTCTCAAGAACCGTGAGATCTCCAATCGAGTCTGGTAATTGAGAAATTTGATTCACTGCCATATCTAGAGAAGTAAGTGATTTAAGTTGTCCTATAGTTGTAGGTAACTCTGTTATTTTATTATGACCGATTGCAAGTTTTTTTAGAGCTAGTAAATTATAGATGTTTTCTGGAACTTGTGTTAGTCTGTTATCACTTATATCAAGGTCAGTTAAGGCTGTACATGCTCCAAGTTCACTTGGTATTTCTCTTAATTTATTAGAACGAAGATCTAATTTTTCAAGATTTTTATAATTTGAAAACCAGCTTGGAAGTATTTTCAGCTCATTAACACCTAATGTGAATTCTCTTAGAGAAATACAATTTGCCATATTAGAAGGAAGTTCCATTATTTGGTTTTGAGATGCTCCCAACCATTCTAAGTTAGTTAATTCCCCAATAGAATTTGGTAGACTCTCAATTTTGTTCCCGTAACAAAGTAATTGTTTCAATTTCTTACAATTACCTATATTTTCCGGTAAGTTAATTAGATTACCTCGAGTAACTTCAATTCTGATAATGTGGTTATCTTCAACCCGAAAATTATTACTACTCCAGCTTGATCCTACATTTTGTTCTAAATCCTTAAGCACTTCTATTTCTTCAATAGGTAATGTGTAATCCATATACTGATCACTCACTTTTAGCCACCTCCGAGATATTTCTTCATTGCTTCTTTTTGCTGTATAAATCCCATAAAGTATCCAGAAAGTTGAGTTAGAAACAATCCTTCTCCTCCGACTTTTGCTGTTTGTAGACTATTACATATTGATGTTAAAGCCATCTTATTCTGCTCAAAAAATTCTTTCATTTCGGGTAAATGAATGATGCGGTCAAGTTCCGCTTTAAATGTTCCAAAACCAGTTGGGTCACTAACCTCAGCGGCTTCCTCTTTTAGAAGGATTGTAGACTTATCTTTAAAAATATTATGAGACCGTTTTAATTGTTGGATATAACCATATACATTTTTACAAAAACCTTCAAAATCATCAGGAGTAAATTCATGACCTAGTTCGCGGCTAAGATCTACATCTGCTAGATCTCCCCACCCCACATCTAACCCCTTTAAAGGAACAGCTTCAATACCTTGACTTTTAGCATTCTTTAGAATTTGAACCATATTTGAAGAATTAATTGATCCTGCTGTTGCAAGAAATAAAACAAGGTCTGTAGCATTGAGATTTGATTCAATGGGTGGTAATATTGCGAATATTTCGCTTTTAGATTCTAAATATTCAATTAATTCAGTAATACGGTGTGCCTTTGCATCTACTTCAGTATGAATCAGCATAACGGCGATGCTCGCACGCTGACGACAATAATCTAGAATTGCATTAGTATCTCTTTGGGCAATTTCTTGTTCTTCTTCTGAAAAAGGGTTGCCAGTAACTTTTAAATCTCTCAATGATTCCATAATATATATAAAATAAGGAAGATTTTTTAGTTGGTTATCGGAAATATTAAGTTTTGCTAACCTTAGTTTTGTAATTACCTCTGGTAATTCGGTCAATTGGTTGCTGTTTATCCATAGAGTTTCTAATGATTCCAAATTCGCAATGGGATGTGGTAATTCTGTCAATTTATTACTATTTAAGAGAAGCATATTTAATGATTTGAGCTGATCTATGCATTCTGGAACCATTTCAATACTATTGTGTGAAAGTTCCAATTGCTTGAGTTTTTCTAACTTACAAAGTGATAGAGGGATAGTTGAAATTCTATTTGAATTTAGATTTAGATGAGTTAGATTAGAAAGTTCTCCTATAGATTCTGGAATTCTTAACAAGCGATTTTGGTAAAGATTAACTTCTGTGAGGGAAATTAACTGTCCAAAATTATCTGGTAAGCTTCTCAAACCATTAGATTCACATTTGAAGATTTTTAACTTTCTCAATTCACAAAAAGAGTTGGGTAGTTCTGAAACTTCATTATATAATGGTTTATCATCATTCGTCGACCAATCACCATCTAGATTAAATTCTATTAATTCTTTAAGATTCCCAAAAGTCTCAGGCAAGGATTCAAGTTTATTCCACTTAAGAGTTAAAAATTTTAAATTGGATAACTTACCTATACTATCAGGTAAAAGATCTAATTCTTTCATTACTAAATTGAGTCCTACTATGTGGTTATTATCACAAATATAACCAAAATGACTTACATCAACTGGTTGTTCAGAAACTTGTTGCGTATATTGCTGTATATTATCTTTTTGTGGTTGTTGTGCTGCTTGCATTTGGACTCCATATTGTGCAAGCATGTTCTGTATGTTTTGATATATAGATTGCGCATATTGTTTAGCAGATTGAATTGCTGTTTCTTCACTCATTCCTAACAATGGGGTCAAACCAGCAAAAGTAGGGTCGTTTGCTCCCAATTCTTGTATTCCAACGTCAAGAGTTACTTTTAATTGTGCTTGATATTCTGGTGTGATCATTGAATTATAATAATTAATACTTTCTTTTTCTAACTCTTCAAGAGATATTTGAGAATACATCACTTCGTTTATCCTCTGAGTTTCTTCTTTGTTTATTGCTTGAAGTTTAAAATTTTGTTGCATAAACCTAGCCATCGCTTTTCCTTTTTGTTTTGCCTTATCTTCATCCATATCTAACATTGCTTTCATTTGCTGAACAGAAGGGTGACTTTCTCCTAACATAGGAATAAGAGAATTGAGCTGTGCTTGAATATTTGCTTGCATCGCGGGATTTACTTGTGCCAAGTATTGATTTTCATAAGTTTTTTCTAACTCTTCTAATGATAATTGCGCCAATCTTTCTTGTTCAACAACTTGAGCTTTAAGAGCTTGAAATTGGGATTTTAGAATTGTCTGTGCGTTCATCTGAGTTGCTTGAGGTTGGTATGCTTGATGCGATTCAGCTACTTTTCGTTTTGTTTCATCTCTATCTTCACGGCAAGGAATTACTTCTCCTATGAGTTTTTCTATTTGCTCAAGGAATTCTGCTTCTGAAGATATTAAGGAAACTCCATTATATTCTTTTAATTCTTCAATAATTATCACCTAACAGAAATGATCATTAAAACTATGATTCTATTCTTTTATTAGTATAAATAATGAAGCGCAAGAATTTTTATATATTTGCTTTCATATAATAACAAATCTAATTAAAATAATTCAAAATATATCTTATCAGAAGTGATTAAAATGGAAAAACCATCCGATGAAAGTAAGAGTACTAAGAAAACTATTGATGAGCAAACTTCTACTGAAGCTAAAATTTCAAAAAAAGTAATAGAAACAGTATTATCGCATCATAAACTTGAAGTAAGAGATATTGAAATTAGTCCTGATGGAAAATTCTTAATCTCTTGCTCTGAATGCGAAGAAAATGAGGATCCTTACTTAATAGTATGGAATATCGATGAACTTCTAGAGGGTGAAACTAAACCTGAAATTAAACTTCAAGCAGAAAGAAAAGTGAATAAATATACCAAAGTTACAAATTGGCTTTTATGTGTTGATTCTACGGTTGTCGAAATAGGAAACATTACATGGTGGGTAATATGTGCTGGAAGTATAATTGGAGACATCTATATATGGTGTTTTAAACTTGCCCCAGATTTAAGGAAATGGGATTTTAAAAATTATAAATCTTTTATCTTACCTGGAGGTAATGGAGACAATGGAGAATATCCAAAAGCTATATTTGATATTAAGATTCAAAAAGATATAAGTCAAAACAGCTTAATCCATATCTATTTTGTATTGAATAATATATATACAACAATATGGAAAGAGAAAACTTATGATAACACACTTAATAAATTGAATGTTTCTCTTGATGGCTCTGGAATAATTTCAAAAATAGATGATATTAAAGTCATTGGTACAAATGATGTATGGATAACTAAGTTAATGATTAAAAGGGATCTGAAAGAAGAAATATTAGTCACAGGTTCTAAAGATGGTAAAGTAAATTTATGGAATATTGCGGCAGATACAGATTCAATATTAATAGGTAAGCATGATGGGGCAATCACAGATA
The DNA here is from genome assembly GCA_030605895.1 of Promethearchaeota archaeon. Taxonomy (GTDB): domain Archaea; phylum Asgardarchaeota; class Lokiarchaeia; order Sigyniarchaeales; family SOKP01; genus Loki-b32. Next base: position 5,897 of record JAUWHL010000064.1, read on the forward strand.
TAAGTATCATCAGAGATGGCAAAATGATTGCATCAGCTTCTAATGATACAAAAATAACCATCTGGGAACAAGACAATGCAAATAAGTATCATAAAAAAAAGGATCTCCTTGGACACACAGAAGCTGTTTTAGCAATTGATGTTCAAGCTGATGATAATTATTTAATTTCTGCTTCTAAAGATAATACTATTAAAATCTGGGATTTAAATGATTTAGAATGGATACGAAGCATAGATATGCATTATTACATGGATTTGTATGAGGAAAATGGAGATTTTGCCGGAAAAGAGGTTCTGGTAAAGGGGTTAAATTTTGTAAGAAATGTTAAAGTAACACCTGAAAATCGTTATATCTTTGTCTCAAAATATGACAAGATTGTTATTCTACGTAATTTTGGTGGTGTATGGCACTTCATTCAACAATTAAAATTTATTAAAAAACATGACTCAGAATTATTTCGAAAGATCTATGGGGATAATTTAAAACAGATTGCTAAGTACAGCCCTGAAAACTTAGAATCTCTCAATAATTTGTATAATATTATAAAAGAACGTCTAATAAAAACTAGAAAAATTGAGTTAGCAGGTAAAACAGAACAAAAAATAGAATATAATATGCGTGAACTTGGTACTCTCTTTATACCATCATTTATGAAGTTTGAGCAAAAATTAAAATCCCAAAAGGAATTTATGTTAGGAATAAAACAAAACTATGAAGCTTACTGGCAAAGTATGAGAAATTCTATATTTAAATTACCTGATATACCTTGGGGTTTCAAGTTGTATATTACAACGTCAGAAATGGGAGAGAAGATTGAAGATTCCAACTTCGTAGAAATAACAGCCCAAACTAGAGAGTTGCCCTATATAATTTTAAAGGATCGAACTCAGACTCAAATCCGATTTTTAATGGTATTAAATAGAGTCCAAACAAGTTTTATTCCTTTAATAAACAATATTACCATCGATATCGAAGATGATCGAGGAGATAAAGATACTTTAGTGTTTTCTGATTTCACTTATTCAAAAAATTTCCTCCGAATTTTAACAAATCCAACACATTCTTTAAATAAAGTTAAAGAGATTAATGATTCCGAGAATATTTATTATGCAGATTGCACTTTTCAGATTGATGAAGGTTATTGCGTTGAGGATTTTGTTAATATTTTTATAAGAAAAATAACAGTAGAATATACTGAAACTTTAGAACCATCTGAATCAACTACAAGTGATGAAGAGGATTTTAAAATCATTGAAGCTTTTAGAAATAATTTTATATATCCATTAACACCGAAAACTAAGATCCAAGTTGGTAAAGGCTTAAAATCAAAACTAGGTAAAATGATTGATGAATATTTTGCTAAAATAATCATTGTAGAATTTCTGTTGAGTTTTTGGGGTTTTATTGAAGTCGGATTACCCTCTATATTTCCCGATTTTGAGATACCTGGTTGGATTTCAATATTAGTGAATGTTGCATCAATTAGTATTATTGTATTAATTTTTATTATGATGGTAGTGCAATCACGCAGCGGAAAGAAGAGAGATATTGATATAGATGAATTGGATGAGAAAAGGAGGAAAAGGAGGAGAAGAAAATATGGACGTAAATAAAAAATTAAACATTATCATAACCAGTTCGGTTCAAAATGATTTTATTGAACCATTAGATATTCACCCCATACCCGAAGATGGTTTAAAATTAGGGTACGAACAAGTTTCAAATAAATGGATGGATTATTTTTTAAATCAGAATAGAGATACGAGTGAAGCAAATATCGATCAATTTATACTATGGTTGAAACAGAATGCTAATAGTGAACCAATTAGTGGTTCTATATCTTATCATCATATCTTAGAGTATTTCAGGCATAGAGTTCATATTGATCATGATGAAACTAAAAGATTATGGGAAGGAGATAAACTAAGCCAATTTACACGAGATTTAATGAATAAAGCATCTGAATCAAATTCAAATGAAACTAGCGGAGTAGAATATCAATGCATTCATTTAAGGGACTGGCATGACCAAACTGATGAAACACAAAAGGGAGAGATGGATCTTTTTGGACCTCACTGTTTAAAAGGTACATATGGAGCGAAATTTATATCACCACTGAATGAATTAATACAAAAACATCATGATTTTAACCTGATAATAAATTCAAATAGTCTTAGTTCCTTCGACGAAACAGATCTCAAATCAGTACTAGAAACAGTTATTAAAAATGCAGGTAGTTCTCATAAAGAGGTTAAAATTGGAGTTTTTGGAGTAGTTACTAATGTAAAAGTCTTTCTTTTAACATTTGAGCTAATGATTATCCATAATTTTAAAAATGTTTATGTTTGTGGTGATTTCTGCGCTGGTTTTGACAAGCAAGGTCATGAAACAGGCATTAGCTCCATGGCTAATATTTTAGCTGCGAATATTGTTGATCAAAACAAATTTAGAGAAATCTTTAATATATAACTAACTAATTTTTTTATTTTATTTTTCTCTTTAATTTTATTTTTTATTACATGAGAACTTATTTTAATTCATACTTTATATGTATATTAGAAGTTGTGTAATTTTTTTAATGATAATATGCCAATTAAACAATTACAAGAAGAAATAATAAAACTAAAACAAGAGCAAGATGTTGTCATCCTTGCACACTATTATCAGCCAATAGAAATACAAGAAATCGCTGATTTTATTGGTGGTTCTCTCAAATTATCTCGTACAGCAAAAGAAAATGTAAATACCGAATATATAATATTTGCTGGCGTAGATTTCATGGCTGAAACTGCTTCAATAATAAATCCAGAGAAACACGTATTAATTCCGAATTATGAGGCTTGCTGTCCAATGGCAGCTTTTTTAACTCCTGAAATGGTTAAAGAATTTAAAAAAGAACACCCAGGACTTCCAGTTGTGGTTTACGTTAACTCAACAGCAGCAGTTAAGGCTGAATCAGATATTTGCTGTACTTCAGCAAATGCAGTTAAAATTGTTAAAAATATTAGTCAAGAATTTAATGTAGAAGCAGTTTTATTTGGACCTGATGCTAATTTAGCAGATTACGCTGAACAAATTTCAAATATTAAGACTATTAAAATGCCGGATAAAGGACATTGTTATGTTCATTCACAAATTACTGCAGATGATATAAAAACAGTAAAAGAAAAATATTCTAAAGCAGAACTCCTTGTTCATCCCGAATGCATTAGAGATGTAAGAGAGTTAGCAGATTATGTAGGTTCTACAACTCATATGTATAATTATGTTAAAGAAAGATCTCCTGAGATAAATGAATTTATCATAGGAACGGAAGTTGGACTCTTAGAACGCATGGCTCAAGATTTTCCAAAGAAAAACTTTTACTTGGCAAAAGACAAATTAATTTGTTATCAAATGAAAAAACATAACCTCGAATTAATTGAATATCTTTTAAAGAACTTGGATGATAAAGCTTTTGAGGTTAAGGTGCCTCCTGAAATAGCAAAACGTGCAATAAATCCAATTGAAAAGATGCTAGATTTCTCATAAATTAAAATTAATTTCTAATGAGATGGGCTTAAAAAACAATGGCAAGCTTTATATTTATTTTTAGCTACATCATCTGCGTCGCTATATTCGGCTTCATCATGATTGTGGTTTATATAACCAAATATAAAGGACTTCCCATCGATATCTGGAAACCAGGTGCTGCTTGGACTCGTGCATTAATTTATTTTTCCTTTTGTAATATAATTATTGCCGTTTCTGGTACTCTAGAACAGATATTCAGTCAACGTCTATTCACCACGGAACAAATTATAAACCCTTATTGGATAACTTATTGTGCTTTCTGCTTTATCTACATATTTATCGCATATTGGATTCTGTGGTCTCGTATGACACTCACTTTCGATCGCAAGTACTATCTCGGATCAGAGATCGTGTTTGGTGTTATATGGGGTTTCAGTACTGGGGGGCTCCTCCTTTCTTTTTATCATCTTTGGAGTTTAACAAATATACCTGGTTGGGCTCTTTATTTGCTCAGTTTCGTCTCCATTGGTACATGGCAATATTTTATTCAAGATTATTTCTGGGATATATACATTAGCCCTGAACATGACACGCCCAGGTCAATTATTATCAAAACTATGGTTTGTCATATCCCTAATGTAGCGATTAGCTTAGGATTTCTTACAATTTGGAATAATTATATTATATTTATTTCATTTTTTATATTTGCATTGGTTGCATCAACTATATTTCAAAAATTCCCTGCTCCTTGGGCTAAGGGGGAGTTTCATGCTCCGATGGTAAAACCGGGAATAGGTGGCCTCCCACACGGTTCGGGATATTTAGGTGAAAAAAAAATTGAAAATACATGAAATTATATATATACTAAAAGAAAGAGGTAATTTTTAATTGATATTTTTTATCATCTAACCATTTTTTGAAATCGTTCGTAACTCTTCCTGACCATATTGCTTTTTTAGAGGTTTCTTCATTAAATCTATTGATATCATGATAGGAAAACGCATAAAGTTTCATAAAATTTCTCATTTTTAGTACCCATTCCACAAAATGTTTGTATAGTTTATTATCTGATGAGGCTACTCTTCTGTATGCACTCTCATAAAAATCTTTATCATTTTCATTGTAACTTGTGAAATATCTATAGTTTTGATTCATCCAAAAAATTTTTTCCGTAGACTTTGAAAACTTATTAATAGGACAGTTCCATAATTTAACAGTTTCCAAATTAGGTAATTCATTTAAAACGTCAGGTATTTCAGTTATCGTTGGATTGTCAGATAAATCAAGAAGTTTCAGATTACTGAATTTTTTAAAGTTTTTTATTTCTTTTATCCTATTATTTCTTAAAAATAACTTTTCTAAGCTCTTAAGACTATCAATTCCCTCAATTTTCCTAAGTCTATTGTTATTTAGTTTTAAAATCCGGATATTAGAAAATTTCTCAATTCCTTTCAGATCAGAAATATGATTATTGCTTAGATCTAGCTCTTTTACTTCTTTTAATTTATCATTATTCATATCTAAATCTGTTATTTCTTGAATATTATGATTATTCAGATAAATCTTATCATTTCTAAAAATACCTATTATTCTACCTTTATATTTTATGAAATCATAATCAAACTCAAAGTCTTCAAAATATTCAAGGTGTTTATTGATATATTTTATCAATGGAAACTTATTTCTTGTTTTTAATATACTATAAATATTTTTAACAAAAACATCCTGATAAGTCTCTGGAATTTCATTTAAGATTTTAGAAGTAATTAATGAAATGTGTTCAATTCCAAAATCCCTAATTATTCTATGGATTAAAAAATTAATTGAAGATGTTAAATCTGTACCAGGATTATGTTCAATTATGTATCTTATATCGGTAGTTGCATCATGCAAAAAAGTTGGACTTAAGTCATCTAAAATACTTTCAAACTCATCAGGATTCAAATATCTTAAATATCCATTTTGAGTTAGATATTGAATAACAGTTGGGTGTTTACTCGCAAGTCTTATGGCGATCTCCTCGGAAAATACTCTTCTAGCCATAGGATCACCTACTTCACTCAACCTCTTTAATAACGGAAATGCTAGATTTCTATGAAGTATTCTTGTATCATAACCGTTTTCTGCCCACGCTTGAATATTTGAACAATGCCCTTGAAATTCTTCTTCGGGAGATATTCTTCCACCAAAATTATTATGATTTCCTTCCATCGATCTATTTAAAACTTCCGCTGCTTCATCAATAGATTCAATTTCATCATAATCTTCGACTCGATCAACAGGAATATTAAGTAATAGATACATACATTGTTGGAATTTGCGACCTTTTACGTAAATATTTGTTCTTCCCGCCTCAAGTTTTAATTTAAGGTATTTATTAATCTCAAATTCTCTTGTTGGTGCTAAAGACCTAAAACTTGCATAAAAAATAATAGTTATAAAGAAGACAGATAAAAACAATTGAATTAAACACATATTTGTTATTACACCGGATTGTCTTGAGAATCTTTTTAGTTAGAATTTGTTTAAGAGTTTAAACCAATTCTAAAAGATCATTTTAGTGTCAGTATTAAAACCCCAACTTTTTCAAATTTTTATAAATAAGTATTTTTGATTATCTTT
>JAUWHL010000169.1 GCA_030605895.1 Promethearchaeota archaeon
AGGGATTATTTTTATTGATTCAATAGATTTTTTTCCAGTTCTTCGATAGCTAACAGATAAGGGAAATAATAAAACAATATCGTGTCCATTGTAAGCTTTTGTTAAACCTCTCATTACATTAAGCTCTGTGCGACCCTCTCCTGTTATGATAATGAAATTAGGATTTAAAACCGTTTTCTCTTCTACCAATTTCATATTTATCGCTATTCCTATAAACCAAGATTATCTAATAATAAACGTGGATCAGTATTTGCATCTAAAAGGTCTTCTAATTCTTCAAGTTTTAATACCTTATGACTTAATATATCCTCATTAGATTTATTTAGCTGTAGAATTGTGGTATCAGGGGGATTTATATCAACTAAATAGTATAAAACATCTATACTATGAGTTGAGATTACTTTTTGCCAATTTTTTTCTTTTAACCATTGAAGAAAGAATTTGATTAGTGAAGGGTGTAATCCTGCTTCAAAGTCATCAATTATCACTAATTGTGGGGAATATATTTCTAAAGAAGCCATCATTTTTATGACTTTTTCAGCACCAGAACCTAACTCCGAAAGTCTTAAATATGCTATTTTTTGATTAGGATATATTTTCCTCAGACTTATTGGTTCTAGAAAAACAATTTCACTGTATTGATCATTTACCAATTGATTAAGAACATTTGCAAGATCTATGTGAATTTGTTTTTTCATCAATAATTCTTTATGAATTTTTAATTGTAACTCTAATGTATTTAAAAGATTAGCAATGTCAGGGAAGAAAATAACATATCCGTTTAAAAATCTTGTTTCTGTGCCGATAAGGTTAGCAATATCATTTTTTTCAAGAGAAGTTTCCCTTGCATACATTTTAAATGTACCTTCAGATAATTCAATCTTAAAGGGTTTATTTACAACTCGATATTCTAAAATGGAGTCACCAGCGTATAAATAAAGAAGTCTGTTATATGCTTCAGGATGAAGGCTCTTAAGAACTTCTTTTTTATTATCGTTAAATAATACATCGTATATATCTGGGTGAGGTAATAAAGATAGAGCCTCTAATATTGTTGATTTACCAGAATTATTTCTGCCAATTAATACCGTAAAGTTTGAGAATTTAATTGGCAATTGGCATTTTTTTATTCCACGAAATTCGTTTATATCAATACTATTTACAAACATTTACCCTCTTTAATATATATAATAATTAAGTTAGCAATTTAATAAATAAAAACTTCTATATTATCAAAATTACATTAAATCTTTCTAGAGGATAAGAATATAATTTATTTTTATGAGATTTTTTCAATATTCTTTTTCTATTCCACTTGAACTTGAACAAAACATAAGGAGAAAAAAGGTTAATTTTATAGTTTTTTATAATAAACTTGAGTATTATTTATTCATTCTGCTTGAGATTCTAAGAATTTGATGATGTTTTTAAATTTATTTTTATATTTATCATTTAATTTGGAATAATAACCTGAAATTCTACTTATATTATCACTTATATCATTCTTAATAAAATCTCTAATTCCATTTGGATTATCCTTGATCAACTCTTCGTAAGAATCAAGGAAACTTTTAATATTTTTTAAATCGACTCTTTGTTTTCTCGTCCTTATTACACGTTTTGGTGGGATTCCATACGTAGTTTCAGTCTCTTTCTCCTTAATAAATGGAATACGTCTTAAGACAACAAAAAAAATAATGGACATTAGGGCAAATATCGCGAGAAAGGAAAATAACATAATATGGAGGTGTAAAATTCCACTTTGCGAAGATATAACAAACTCTAATATAATTACAATAATACAGACAAAGAAACCAATAATTACAATAATATAATTAAAAAGTTGAATTAATCTGATAAGGATTTCATTCTTTTTATTTGGATATTTTTTTAATAATTTATGAATAAGAAAAAATATTATCAATCCAATTAATAAAGTGATAACAGTAAAAAGGAGAGAAATATCAATATAAATACTATAATAGTCTTTTAACAATTCTAATATTATAATAATAGCATAATAACTTAAAATAATTAATATGGTAAGCTCCAAAATTATTAATATTATTTCGTTCTTTCTTTGAATGATATTTCTATATTTAATTTATAACCTCTCCATGATTTAGGTCATTATTAAATTATTTTAATGATTCTTTTTAAAAAAGAATGTTTAATAATTATTTTTAATAAATTTTTGTTTATAACAATAATTGAAAAGTTAAAGCACGATTGGGAATATTTTTATTTCCTGACCATTGGTTAATTGAACCTTTATCCAGTAATCAGATTTCTTATATTGATATACCGTGCCAGAATTTATTTCTTTAATTAAAACTTTTATTCTTTTCTTCAAGAAAAGTAGAAAAGAAATCAATATTTATTTTACTAGAAATTTGTCAGAGAATTTTGTGAGAATGTACGCAACGTGGATTTTTTCGATATAAATAGAATGTATAGTGACCTAACAAATGATATGAAGAAAATTTTTCTTGGAACTTTATCTATATATGAAAACGAGGCTTTTTTATTTGAAATTACAAAAATAAAGCTTTTAAATGTTTTACAGAATATTCTAATTGATGTACATAAAGCAAAACCTAAACAGATAAAAGGGTTACAAAAATTTTTATAATTAATTCGTAAAAAGACTAAAAATAAGAAGGAATAAATAAGAATTTAAAGAGTATCCTAATAATTCAAAAAAATAAGAAATAAGATGAATTAATCAATATAAAAATGATATAGCTAAAAAGAAAAAATTAATTAGATATTAATATTTGTATACAAAGAAACTTGAGTTCTAAATTGATATATTTAGGAAATATATTGGAATATTTTAAAAACTATGAGTTTACTTTATATTCTTAAATTACTCTATAGAGTTGATAAAGGTTAAAGTATTACCTGCGGACAAAACTTGTATAAATTCTGGCTTTTTATGTTCTAATTGTCAAGCTAGACTTGATGCGGGAGAAATAACAGAATTTGAGATTGATTTAGCAAAAGATCTACTTCAATTAGAGGAAGAAGAAGAAAAATTTGCTTTTCTCAGAGAGATTTCTTTTTATAAAGCTATTGATTATGAAGATGTTCTAATCCTTGTTGTAGCGAAAAAAGATAAGTTAAAAATAACACAAGAATTAAAAGATTGGATAAAAGAAACATATGAGGTCGATGAAATAATGTTAGTTGAGAAAACTAATAAACCACGCCCCGTTGTAGAAGCTTTAATTAATCCCTATAAATTAGTATCATTAAACGAAATTTTCCTTGCTACTGGCGATATTCAATTTAGGGCTGTACTTTGGCAAGATGATAAGGAACATTTTTTATTTACTCAAGAAGAACTTGAAGAACTAATCTTTGAATTAACAGGAAATATTACTAGAGTTGAATTTCAATAATCAGTAATGTTTAATTATCTAATTTCTTAATATTAGATAGATTTACTGTGGAAGAATATAAACAAGTAATTTTAGTTAGAACAGATCTTAAAATGGGAACTGGTAAAAAATGTGCCCAATCATGTCATGCAAGTGTTTCTGCTTCAGATCTAGTAAGAATTCAAAATAAACCAGCTTGGAAGAATTGGAAGAATTCTGGACAGAAAAAAGTTGTTCTTAAGATACAAAGCATGGACCAATTAAAAGAATTAGTAATTAAACTTGAATCTTGTAAGATATTATATTTCATTGTTAATGATGCTGGACTAACTCAATTAATACCTGGTACAACAACTGCGATTGGTATTGGTCCTGTATTATCAACTGAAATTGATAAAATAACCGGAGATTTAAAATTATTATAATAGTAAAACTATAGGTTGATAATTTGTCTGACATAGAAACAGAATCTTATTCTCTTAAGGAAAATAGTGAAAGAGATGTAGAAATTTTTGTTGGAATTCAAGCTTTTGCCACTCAAAAGATGGGTTCTATTGGAGGAGAATATAAAAGTAATTTTAAGGATTTTATTGTCAGAGAAATTGATACTCATGGAAACATTCTTGACATAAAAGTTGATTCTAAAAGTCATTCATTTTCTAAAGAATTAAAAGATAGATATACAACCTTTAATTTAACAAAAATCAATAAAGATACATTTGAAGCAATAAGAAGGATTAGTAAAGCATTGAAAATTCCTTATGATATTATCAATTATTCTGGTTTAAAAGATAAGTTTTCAATTTCAGTTCAAAAAATTTCCATTAAAGGAGATCATGTCGAAAAATTAAGAAATCTTAAGATTAAGGACATTTTCATTAGAAATATTAATCCAACCAAAAAATCTGTCAAGTTGGGAAGTCATTGGGGTAATTATTTTACAATTATACTAAGAAATATCGAAGATAATAAGAATTTAAAAAGTGAAATAGAGAATTATATAAAATTTTTAAACAACTTTGGATTTCCTAACTATTTTGGGCTTCAAAGATTTGGAAATTTCAGGCCTAATTCGCATATTGTTGGGCGTTGTCTTCTAGAAGGCAATTTTAAGAAAACATTTGAAGAATTTGTTTCAAAAACATATACAACTGAATCTATTATATCAAGACAGGTAAGAAAAGAGTTTAGAATAACTGGAAATTTAGAAAAAGCATTCAAAGAATTTCCAAAGGGTTTGAATTATGAAAGAAATATGATTCAATATTTACTCGAAAACCCAGAGGATTATGAAGGTAGCATTAATACATTATCTTTTGATTTGAAGAAATTATTAATTAGTTCCTTTCAATCATATATATTTAACAAGATGCTTTCAAAAAGAGTTGAAAATGGGTTTTCTTTGTTTGAACCTATGAAAGGTGATGTTATTTGTATATTAGATGATTATAATGGGAATAAAACTCAAGTAAAATACATTTATGGCGGTAATTTGGATAAATATTTGAAGAAAGCATTAAATCTAAATCGAGCTGCAATAGTAATACCCTTAATTGGTACTAATACAAATTTAAATGATTTTCCGTTCATGAAATTATTTTTCGAAAAAATTGTAAAACAAGAAAACATTGATAAGGAAATTTTTAATAAAACCTTGAATTATGGAGAAGAATTAAAAGGTTCTATTAGACCGATGATTGTGAAACCAACTGGATTAAAAATATTGGAATTAACTGACGATGATCTTAATCCCGGAAAAAAAAAAATCAAGTTTGAATTTTCTCTTCAGAAGGGAACTTATGCAACAATGTTGATTAGAGAGTTTATTAAATAACTTGAATAACATATGATTTTATAGTTTCAATTCCAAAAATATCAATTATTTTCACTGAAACTTTATAACTTCCTGATTCCTTATAGTGATATAAATCTGATTTCAAAGAGAGTGTCCTAATTTTCGGTGTTCTATAAGAAAACCACATATTTTTAAAAATATTATCTTTAGAATTAAAATCAATAGACCAATAATCAATCCAGTCTGAATATGATTTTATATTTTCTTTAATTTTATCTGAAACAAAATCCTCAAAAGATATGCTGTAATCAATCAATTCCACTTTAATCTTCTTATCATCTTGATGGATTTTAACAATAAAATCAGTGGATCCTTTCAATTCAATTATTTTTTTATTCCGAACATCTTTACTTATAAAAACTTTAGGTATGGAATTTTTTTCATCCAATTTATCGATTCCTATGATATTAAAGGAACTAGGATCTTTATTATAAATCCTTTTCCAATTGATTATGTCATTACTTTTACTTACATTGAGACTTCTTTTCCTTATCATATGAATCGAGTACATAT
>JAUWHL010000254.1 GCA_030605895.1 Promethearchaeota archaeon
CTTTCCCTCCGGATAAAGCAACTATAATTCTTTCTTTTGATTTTAGCATATTATACTTGGAAATCGTTTTATAAATAATTTTTTCAATATTTTTTTGAAAACACTCTAGACATAGATTTTCTCCTGAATATTTTCTTTGGATTACACCATTATTATTACAATATGAACAATTTCCTTTTTTCAGAAATATATTATAGTTACTCATTAAAGTCATTTAAAAAAAAATATAGTTAAAGGTTAAATCCAAAAAAGTACTCCACCAAACTTTATAAAAGATAAAATAAAATTACCCGCAATGATAAACAATGTAAAATATCGTAGAAGATTTAGAACTCTTTTTTTAATTTTACTTTTTTCATCATACCAATATTCATAACTTATCTCAATTAATGACCCTTCTTCTAATTTTGTTTGTTCAGGAAGATTTAAAGAGAGTGTATCTTTAAATCCATCACCAATTTTATCGATTAAAGTATATTTATCTTCTGGCAAAATAATTTCGCTTTGATCTCTTATATTTTGATTTCCTATTAGGATTTTGACACTATCTACTTTCTCTACTCGGTATTCTGATAAATTGAGATCCATCTCATCCTTTTTGAAACTAACTTTATCAGTTTTTTTCCTAGTTGTTTTGTAATCTTCTCCAAAACCCCAATTAATTAATTCTTTCACTATTCTATCACCATCAAACACAGGTAAAGGAAGCATATTAAAGAGAGTTATACTGAAAGCGATAATAAAAAGCCACGCGATTTCTCTTAACCAAAATTCTGGCCAAAAACTAGTAAAAAATTTAGCCACGTCGTTTTTGTGCATAAAATACGAGTTACTATAAATTCCAATTTTTACTCCTGTTGTATTAACATCTAAAATATATGTTTCAGAATCTGTACTAAAATTAATAGTGTTTAAATTGAATACTGTTAATGTTTTCTCTAATGTCTCTCCGTTAATTCGATTTATTGGAACTCCGTTTATTTCGGTAATATTTAATCCTACAATTAAATTTTTATTATAATTATTTCCTCCTTCACTTGCTGAATAGATTCTAGTTATTTGTAGTTCAGTATCTGAGATATATTCATAAAGGATCCCTAAATAATATCGAGGTCCTAATGTTACATTTTTCTCTGAATAGCTATCTGTAGAGGGCCTATAGATTTTGAATGTTAAATTATCCCCGATAGAACATTGTAAGCTAGTTCTATTATTTAAGATATTTGTAAGAGTTCTTCCCTCATTGCTATCAAGAAAGACATATTCATCATCTCCAGTTCCTTTCTTTTTAATTGCTAAAAGAACATCACCATTAGCAAGATTTCCTTCGTTGATTCCTCCTTCTATTTCTGGTAATACACCTAACACCTGAGTGACTTGCCGATAAAAGGGAGAGATAAGGAGTGGAAAACTTAATAATAGTATGAATGCAATCCCTGCCGTAATACCATTTACATATGTTCCTGCAGCTGCGATTCGTAATCTCGTATTTCTGTGAAATTTTTGAGAATTTAATTCTCTTTCATCAACTTCTACAAACGCACCAAAACCTATAACAAAAAAAAGACCTGCTCCAAGAATACCAGTAGATTTAACGTCCACTCCCTCAGCACCAGCTGAAATTCCATGAGCAAGTTCATGTGTAGTTAAGATAAATAATAATGGAAGGATTAAATAAAAAAGAAGTGGTAAGTCGATATTTACTCCCGGAATAAGAAGAACTATGGCTTGTTCAATGCTAGGTCTAAAAATCAAATTAATAAAGTTTGTAAAAAAGTAATAAAGAGCATAAATAGTAAAACCAAATGAAACAAATATGCCTATAGTCCAAAAGATTTTCCAAAATTTAGGAGCTTTTCTGGAAATTTTCATTATGAATTTATTTAATCTTTTTGTTTTAAACATTGCCAGAAGTGGAAACCAGAGATAATATGCTTCTTTTTTATTTCTCAACAAATAAACTAAAAGTAAAACAAAGACCCAAAATAGTAAAGAAAAAATGAACCATGGATTTAAAATGAAATCTAAAATTATATCAAACAAAGACATAAAGTTCCATCGAAGTAATTACTTTTTTGATATTTAATTTAAATTAGAAGTTAAAGTTATTGTTTATATATCATACTTTTTGATATAAAAAGTATAAATGCCTATTAAAAATCGAAAAAGATAAAATTATTATTAGTTTATAATGTAATATATATAATTAGATATATCGCATAGGAATCAACCCTATAAATACTTCAATAGCGGGGTGGGCTAGCCTGGTTTATGCCGCAGGGCTCATAAATGGCAATAATTTGCCCTAGAGAGACCCTGAGATCGTTCGTTCAAATCGAACCCCCGCTACATTTTCATTCATTTCCCTCTTCAGTAAAGAATTTAACCCTACAAATATTTTAAGAGAGGAGCCTCTTAAATATTATTAGCTTAATAGGTATTTCTATATTGAAAAAATATTTAATTTTAAAATATTAAAATAAGAAAAAGGTATGAGATGGAATATAAAATGAGTTATAAGAGAAATCCCGCGGTTCAATGTTGGATTAAACATATTATAGAAGGGCAATATAATGAAATTGAGAAATTTTTTTATACTATATTTGGGCACGTCAAACGTATTCGAATTATAGGAACTATTATTAATAAAAGGGAGCAATTAATAGAGGCAGCTGATATGGATATGGGATTAGAAGAAAACCTTGATTCAAATATTAGACTTGATTTTGATTTAGATGATAGTACTGGTATGATCAGAGCAACTATAAGGAATATAAACCCAGAAGTATTTAATGCTTTTAATAAGGGTGATATTGTAGAAGTTATGGGTCGGATAAGCAAGTACGGAGAATATATTTCCTTATGGATAGAAATTATGAGAAAAGTTGATGAACCGAATCTTATTTTACTAAGGAATGCTGAAATAATTAATAAAATAAAATCTGGAGAAATCCAAGAAATTCCAGAAATATCTAACTTAGATGTTAGTAGTAAAGATTTCTCAGAAGAAATAGATGTTAAAACTCTATTTGAAAAGGACGGGGAAGTTTCTGAGAATGATGAAATAAAGGAAAAGGTTTATCTAGTTGTTGAAGAGTATTCTGCTAGAGGGAATGGAATAAATTTTGAAACATTGAAACAAGAAATTGAAATTCCCGAGAGGAAATTAAGAAATATCATTAAAGATTTGATCTTAGAATCACGTATTTACGAATCGGATAATGATAATTTTGAGGCATTCTAATTTAATTTATATTACTAATTTATTTGATAATAAAGGAAAACTATTTTTCTTATGCTTGATTTAATATTTATAAAACGAGTAATTAGTGAATAACATTATGGATATAAATAATTACGATGAATTGTTGGATAAGGCCTATGAAAAGATTCCAGAGAATGTTAGAAAATTATCAAGATTTGAAACGCCAAAAGTAGAACTTCGGATTGAAAGTAGGAATACATTTATAACAAATTTTAATAAAATTATTAGCACTCTTAATAGAGACAGGAAACATTTTCTTGGAATCTTCCTAAAAAAAGCAGGAACGATGGGGGAAATTAGAGGACAGCAATTGTTTTTGAAAGGGCAATATAAAGATCAAGTATTAAATCGATTGATTGAAAATTATACAAGAGCTTACGTTTTATGCAGCATTTGTAATAAACCAGATACTCAAATTCAAAGAGAGGGTAAAAAATTATTTTTAAAATGCACTGCTTGTGGAGCTAGAGAGGAAATTAAAGAAAAATGAGTAAAAAGTTTATAGCGATTGATTGATGAAAGTATACCTCAAAGTTCATATGAATGAAAACATTGAAACTATAGCCTGTTGTGATGCAGAATTACTTAATCAAGTTTTTAAAGAGGAAAATTTGAGAATTGAAATTTCTAACCACTTTTATGGAGGAAAGCTAATAAATCTCGAAGAGGCAATTTTGATTTTAGAAAATGCATCATATTTCAACATAGTTGGAGAAAAAATAATAAAAAAAGCAATTGAGAGTAAAATAATCCAACAGTACAAAACCATATGTGGAATTCCTATGGCTTTAAAGATGATGTTTTAATGCCAAATCGATTTTGTGCGATATGTGGAAAAACATTAGGAGAAGATGATCCTCATTTTGGGATGTGTCTTGAATGTTATTTAAAAGAACATCCATTGTTCGAATTACTCGATCATTTGTCAGTAAATATTTGTATTGATTGTGGTAGTTTCTCTAAAAAGGAAATATGGATTGAACCCGTAGATAACGAGTTATTTTCTATTATAAAGCAAGCTGTTCAAAGATTCTTATTAAAATCATTTTTAAAAAGAGATAATATTGACTTCGATCTCTCGTTGAATGAAGAGAGTTTTATTTATTCTTCAAAAGATTTACTAACATCACTTGAAGTAGTAATTCAAGGTATTTTAAAGAAGGATTATAACATAAAACACCAGGAAACAATAAAATTAAATTTAAATCATATGTTATGTAAAAATTGCTCGAATTTAAGGGGAGGAACATATTTTTTATCCATAATGCAATTACGTGTTAAAGATGAAGAACAAATTAATTTACTTAAGCAAGTTTTGGATGAGATTAATAATTTTGCAGAACAAACTTTTGAAAATGACCATAAACAATACATTTCAAAAATAGAGGATCAGAAATATGGAGTAGACTTATATCTCAGTACACATGAATTACTGAACTACCTAATCAAGTTCTTGAAGTCAAAATACAACTTTCTACTAAAGCGAACAAAAAAATTAGTAGGGAGAGACAAACAAGGAGGAAAAAACCTCTATAGATTTAAAGCCTTAATAAAATTTTTACCATTAAGCAAGAATGATATCATTTTTATTAAAGGTCAAAATTTTAGTGTTGAAAATATTACAAAAAATAAGGTTATTCTTAAAGGTGAAAATAACACTAAATTGATAAAAGACTATTCTTATTTCTTTAATGGAAAAATAATTAAAAAAAAGTTATAGAGGAAAAGTTATTGGAAAAAAATAACAAGGATACTTCAGAAGAGCATGATTTTATTTTAGACATTGAAATAGATAAAGAATTTGATACAAATATAGATGATATTCAAAAAAGAAAAATCGATTTTAAAAGAATTAAGAAAATTGATCAATCAAAAAAAAGAGCAACTATAGAATCTGTTTTTGATGAAAGGACTATTTTTACCTTAAGTAAATTATTAAGAAATGGTCCATTAGAACGCGTAGAAGGGGTTATTTCAGCAGGAAAAGAAGCACATATTTATTTAGCATATGATTTGAACGGAAAGGAAGTTGCTCTCAAAATCTATAAGATTGATAGTAATACTTCAAAATGGATGAGGAATTATATTATCGGAGATCCTAGATTTAAAAAAATACCTCGTAACATTTCAAAAGTTATTTTTTTGTGGGCAAGCAAAGAGTTCAAAAATCTTAAACGAGCATATAAAGTTGGTTTGAGCGTTCCAAATCCGATAAATATAAAAAATAATATTTTAATCATGGATTATATAGGATTTGAATCAATTCCTGCGCCTATCTTAAAAGATATAAAATCACCTAAAGAACCTGTAAAGCTTATGGAGGAAATATTGGTTTTCATAAAACAATTATACCAGAAAGCTAAACTAGTTCATGGAGATCTTAGTGAGTTTAATATATTATATCATAATCAAAAACCTATCATAATTGATGTTTCTCAAGCTGTATCTATTCACCATCCAAAAGCTGAAGTATATTTAGTGAGAGATATAAAAAATATTTTTAAATACTTTGAAAAATTAGGAATAGAAACACCAGATCCTAAAGAGTTTTATTATGAAGTTATAAAGATGGATTATTAAAAAATCATTGAGTATAGAAAATTTATAATATTTAAGTATTAATATGAAGATTGGAAAGAATCGAATTGCTGTTCTGATTGGTCGAGACGGAGAAATAAAAAAAGGTATTGAAAATAAATTAGGAGTTATAATTAATTTAGATAGCCTATCAGGAAATTGCGAGATATTGCCAAAGCCAGATGATTTTAAGGCCGGGGAAAAAGCTATATCCTATTTAAGGAATTTA
>JAUWHL010000126.1 GCA_030605895.1 Promethearchaeota archaeon
CACATCATTTTTCCAAGCCTTCTCTAATTGTTCAATTCCTCCAACCAGCTCTTCTACTATTTTATTTTTTCTTTCGACAGCTTTAGCAAAATCTAAATTATACTCAGATATTTCTATTCCAAATTCATGAGCTTCTTTAATCTTTTCAACTAAATGAGCAGAAGCGTATAGAGCTTTTGTAGGTATACAACCCCAGTTAAGACAAGTACCCCCCAATTTGTCTTTTTCAATTAAAGCGACTCTTGCTCCATATTGAGCAGCCCTAATAGCTGCATGATAACCCCCGGGTCCCCCACCAATAATAGCTAAATCATATTGATTTTCACTCATTTTATCATCAATAATACTTGTATTTTATTTTCCAAATTAAATTTAGAACTATATATTTGACAATAATTTTAATTTAAAATTCTTCTATGATATAAAAATATTCAAAATATTAATCTTTTTTTAAAATTAGATCATCTAAATATTAATTTCGATCATTTATATGTCAAATATTAAAAAATACACTAATATTCATCAAATCTAACTTTAAAATAGTATTAATGGCTCTATTTATTATTCTCTAAAAATACTTATTGCTTAATTGTGAAATATTCCATGAAGGAAGAGTTTTCTATATTTTCCTATTATTATAAAAACGTTTACATAATCGTTAATTTGGTGGATTACGTTTAAAAATGCTCCATAATTGTATAATATAATAATTCGATATAACTATGAAAAATAAATCAAAATTAAGATCTGATGAATGGTATTATTATAGGATTTCTTATTGGAATTATCGCTTATACTTTACTTTATTTAGGAAAAGGTATTCAAAAATATAGTATTGAAGGATTAAAGAAAGAAAAATCATGGAAAAATTCTCTAATATGGACCTTCGGAACAGTTTTGACTACTTTATATATGTTTATCCAATGGATTGCTTTACTATATGCTCCAATCAATATTATTGCTCCTTTAGATGCGTTTGGATTAATTATATTGATTATTTTTTCTTACTATATTCTAAAAGAGAGAATTATCAAAATAGGGATAGTAGGTATTCTTTTAATCTCATTGGGAACAATAATGATTCCTTTGTTTAATAATAATCCAAGTGATATCCAACTAAATGACTTTAGTTCTCAAGCTTTCACTATAATATTTAGTGTAATTGTCAGCGTAGAACTCGTAGCTTTTTCTATCGCAAAATTACGATATAATAAATATTTGGGATTAAATCTAAGCATCTTGGCAGGAACTTTTATGGCATTTCAAACAGTTACTAAACGAATTACAGCTATTCCAGATGCGATGATAACACTTATTTTTACTTTCATTACATTTATCATGGCAGCATTAACCTTGATTTTTACTCAATATGCATTTACTAAAGCTAAAGCAAACCTAGTTGTTCCCTTTTTCACTTCGACCAACATTTTAATCGCAATTTTTACTGGAATAATAGCCTTAAACGAACTAATAAATTACCTTCAAATTGTTGGAATTATATTGATCATTGGGGGAAATATCTGCTTAACTGCTTTTAAAAATTAGAGTAGTAATATATATTAAGTTTTTACTTCTTTTTTCTCCCTTTATTCTTTTTTGTAATGCTCTATTGTTCTTTTTAGAACACTCATTACTATAATATATCCACGTTAGTAACAATGAATTAATAAATGAAACATCATATTCTAAAAGTAGAAGCATTTAAACTTTTGAATTTTAAATCTCGAATTTTTTCGATTTGACCAAAATGGATATAATTGACCTTAAAATTTTAGACCTACTTAAAGAAAACGGGAGAATCTCTTATAATAATATTTCCAAAATTGTGAAGAAAACGGAAGCAACAGTTAGAAGGCGTGTGAAAAAACTTGTTGATGAGGGCATAATAAAGAAATTTACTATTGATTATGAAATTGATTCAAAACAAAAACTTTATGCAACCATTAAAATTGAACCTGATTTCAAGGACATCAAAAGGATTTTAAAAGAATTATCTAATATTGATGAAATTTCAAATATATGGCGGTTATCAGGTGATTGTGGTTTACTTCTGAAAGTTGATGTTGATTCAATAGAAAAATTTAATCCGCTAATAGAAGATAAAATATCACAAATAAATGGAATTAAAATAATTGAAACTTGTTTTATAACAGATATCATTAAATAAGGTTTATTTTATTATTCCTCTACTTTCAATGAATTATATTATCAGACAATAATTAAATTACCTAAAATGAAATACATCTTTTCTTAATGTAATTAATCCCAATAAGATTATTTTAAGATTAAGTAAAACCGATATAATATCCTTAAAGAACAAAAAAAATAAATAAAATAAATAATAAAAATTAAATTACTTTAGAATTAAAAAATTATTTAAAGATTATAACGATAATTTAAACGAAGTATAATTTTTCTTTTTCAATTAAGGTGTTAAATATAGAACAACAAAAACTAGCATTTAAGTTATGCATTTTTGGTTCTGGTGGGGTAGGAAAAACAACATTGATAAAAAGATTTGTAACTAAAATTTTCGAACAAGATATTAAGATGACAATTGGGGCGGATTTTAGTATTAAAAATGTGAATGTTGAGGGTAAAACAATAACACTTCGAATATGGGATTTTGCTGGAGAAGAACGTTTTAGAGTACTTTTACCTAGTTTTGCTAAAGGAGCCGATGGAGGCATCTTTATGTTTGATATAACAAGATATTCAAGTGTAAAAGATATTGATGATTGGTTATCGATTTTTGAATATTTTATATCCGAAAAAGAAATAAAAATACCCATCATAATGGTTGGAGGAAAATTAGACCTAGAGGATAAAAGATCAGTGCAAATTGAGGAAGCGATCGAGTTAGCGAATAAATATAAATTACATGGTTATATTGAATGCTCTTCCAAAACTGGTGATAATGTAGAAGAGATATTTGAATCAATCGCAAAAAAAATAATAGAAAAATCTAAGTAAAAATTTATTGTAAAATTATGTAAAAAATAAAAAATTATTTATGTTCTTTTTATAACTTTCACCAATCCTTTT